>DAIAZB010000060.1 GCA_027443745.1 Thiomonas sp.
GCCATACCGTTGCCGCGCATGTCTGCGGCGCTCCCACTAGGCGTCTGGGTGCGCATGCTCAAAGCAATGCGTTGACGCGGCACATCCACCTCCAGCACTGTGACCGTGACGATGTCACCGACCTTCACCACTTCGGCGGCGTCTTTCACGAAGCGGTCGGCCAGTTGTGACATATGCACCAGGCCATCGCAATGCACGCCCAGATCGATGAAGGCGCCGAAGGCGGCGACATTGCTCACCGTGCCCTCCAGGCGCATGCCAGGCTGCAAGTCCTTGATGCTTTGCACATCGTCTTGCAGCCTCGCCACGCGGAAGACAGGACGCGGATCGCGGCCGGGCTTGTCGAGTTCAGCCAGCACGTCGCGCACGGTGTAGAGGCCAAAGCGGTCGTCCACCAAGGCTTCGGCGCGGACAGCTTGCAAGGCCCGCGCATTGCCCATCAGCACCTGAATGGGCTGACCGGCAGCGGCAAGAATGCGCTCGACCAGCGGGTAGCTTTCAGGATGGACGGCGGAGCGGTCGAGCGGGTTGTCGCCATCCATGATGCGCAAAAAACCTGCGGCCTGCTCGAACGTCTTGGCGCCCAGGCCTGGAACATCCAGCAGGCTCTTGCGGCTGCGAAACGCGCCGGCCGTGTCGCGCCGGCGCACGATATGCTCGGCAATGCGGGCGTTCAAGCCGGCCACGCGCGCCAGCAGTGGCGCAGAAGCCGTATTCACGTCCACGCCGACGCGGTTCACACAGTCTTCCACCACGGCATCCAACCGACGCGCGAGCTGGGTCTGGTCGACGTCATGCTGGTACTGACCGACGCCAATGCTCTTGGGGTCGATCTTCACCAGCTCGGCCAGCGGGTCTTGCACGCGGCGGGCGATGGAGACCGCGCCGCGCAGGCTCACGTCCAGATCGGGCAGTTCCGCGCTGGCCAGGGCGCTTGCGGAATACACCGACGCGCCGGCTTCGCTCACCACCACCTGCGTCAGCGCGAGTTCCGGATGGCGCTGCGCCAGTTCGCTCGTCAGCTTGGCGGTTTCACGGCTGGCGGTACCGTTGCCGATGGCGACGATATGCACGCCATGCCGGCGGCACAGCGTAGCCAATGTGTGCAGGCTGCCGGCCCAATCGCGCCGAGGCTCGTGGGGGTAGATGGTCGCGGCATCCAGAACCTTGCCGGTGGGATCGGTCACGGCCACTTTCACGCCGGTGCGGATGCCCGGGTCCAGTCCCATCACGGTTTTGGGGCCGGCGGGGGCAGCCAGCAGCAAGGCGCCCAGATTGGCGCCGAACACGGCGATGGCCTCGCCCTCGGCCCGCTCGCGCAGCCTGGTGAACAACTCGCGCTCGAGCGACAGCGAGAGCTTGACTCGCCAGGTCCATTGCACGCAGCGCTGCAACCAGTCGTCGGCCGCACGGGCAAGGTGGGACCAGCCAATCTGTGAAGCAATGCGCTCCTGTGCCGCGGTCGAGCCACTGTTGGCCGTGCCAGGGTTGGGCGTAGCGTCCTGGGGCAGTTGCAGGCTCACATCCAAAAGCTCCTGGCTGCGTCCACGAAACACCGCCAGCGCACGGTGCGAGGGCACGCGGGCGATGGCTTCGGCGTAATCGAAATAGTCACGAAAATTGGCGCCCTCCTCTGCCTTGCCCTCGCGCAGCTGCGCGCGCAAGAGGCCACAGTTCCAGAGCCATTCGCGCAATGGACTCACCAGGGTCGAGTCTTCGGCCCAGCGCTCTGCCAGAATGTCACGCGCTCCGTCGAGGCAGGCTTGTGGCGTGCTGAAGTCGGAGCCGTCCTCGCCCTTCTCGAGGCGCACGAACGCCTCAGCCTCGGCCAGCGGTTCCAACGCCGGGTTGGCCAACAGCGCATTGGCCAGCGGTTCCAGCCCGGCGTTGCGCGCCTTGTGCGCGCGCGTCGTCACGCGTGGCTTGTAGGGCAGATAGAGGTCTTCGAGCTGCTGCTTCTGTGTGGCAGCCGCGATGGCGGCCTGCAACTCGGAGGTGAGCTTGCCCTGGGCGTTGATGGATTTGAGAATGATCGCGCGGCGCTGCTCCAGTTCGCGCAGATAGGCCAGTCGCACCTCCAGGTCACGCAGATGCTCGTCGCTCATGCCGCCTGTGGCCTCCTTGCGGTAGCGGGCGACAAAGGGGACCGTGGCGCCGCCGTCGAGCAGTTCCACCGCTGCGGCAATTTGCACCGGGCGCAAGTGCAATGTGGCCGCAAGCTGGGCCAGGATCAACGCGTGCTGCGCGGCGCTGTCCTGTGAAATCGAAGAAGTGGTCATGGAAAAGGCGCTGCAGCAAAAAGCGCGCAGTCTAGCCCCTGCAGGACTCGAACCGAGTGCGTGAGCGACTCAAGCAGCCGCAGACACTTGGCCTTTGAACTCGCCCCCCGGTTCGGACGCGGACGTGAAACCCGCCTCGGCCCTCCGCACGGCTTGCCGCAAGGCGTGCATGCAGCGCGGATCCAGGGCCGTACCGACGATCTTGTCCATCATCGCCAAGGTCTGGTCCACCGGCACAGCGGCGCGATAGGGGCGATCGGCCGAGATGGCGTCGAAAATATCGGCGGTCGTGATGATGCGCGTCTCCATCGCAATCGCATCCGCCGTTAGACCACGTGGGTAGCCCGTGCCATCAAGCCTTTCGTGATGCGCACCAGCCACTTGCGCCAATTCGGCGAAGGGTGCGATGCCGCTCAGAATCTGCTCGGTATAGGTGGCGTGCATGCGCATGGCTTTCCACTCGGCGGCGTCGAGCTTGCCGGGCTTGTCGAGCACGGCGTTGCTCACACCGAGCTTACCCATATCGTGCAGCAACGCTCCACGGCGCAGCCAGCGGCGACGTTCGGGCGTCAGGTGAAGCTGCTCGGCGATCAAATCGGTGTAGAGAGCCACTCGTGCGCTGTGGCCCGCGGTGAAATGACTCTTGGCGTCGATGATCTGGCCGAATGCCTGGGCGATTTCGTCCAGGTAATCATCGTCCAGCGGCACGCTATGACGCGCCGGCTCCAGGGCGTAAACCAGATCCGGAAGTTCTGCGCTGCCCAGCGTGCTCCAAAAATCATCCCGCGCCGCCACCCGCTCGAAGACAGCAACCAGGCCGGGATCCAGCCATTGACCGCTGCGCAGACGGGCTTCAGCCATGGCCACGCTCGGGCCACCCGTCGTGTGGAAAACATCGACCACCTGAGCCAGCAACGCGATGCGCGCATACAAGGGAATCGCTTCGCCAACCAGGTGCTCAGGCTTGCCATGGCCATCCCAATGCTCATCCAGCGCATGCACGCCCTGCGCCACGGCTTCGCCGAAACGCAATTGGCGGGCAATGTCTGCACCCCGCTGGCAGCGGGTCTGAATCAAATCCAGCGCAATATCGCCGCCATGCTGGAAAATGTCCAACGTGGCGCGGAAGCGATCGGCAAGGCCCGACTTGAGCCCGGTGTGGGTCAGCACGAAACGCACGACCTGCGGTAGCGAGCTGCCCACAAGTTTGAAATCGCGCTTGAACTGCAGATCATCCGTGAGGTAGAGCTCGCAGATGCGCGCGGCGTTGCTGCTGCATCCCAAATCCTTGAGCAACAGGGTGTAATACAGTTCCCAGCGTTGCCGTGAGTCCAATCCCATATCCTGCGCCACCGCCATGCCGATGTACGCGCAGCGCACGCAATGCCCTTTGGGCTGGCCCTCGGTCATGTCGAGGGCATGACTCAGAGAGCCGATCAGTTCGCAAAGCTTGAGGTCTTGCATCGTTCGCTCACTGCCATCTTGTCGTGAGGCGATGATGCCACGCGCTTGCTTACAGCACGTTGATGGGGACTTTGAGGTAGCTCACGCCATTGTCTTCGGCGGGCGGCATTTCTCCGGCGCGAATATTGACCTGCACCGAGGGCACGATCAGCGCTGGCATATCGAGTTGCGCGTCGCGCTGCTTGCGAAAGGCGACGAACTCGTCCTCGGTCGTGCGGGCGTTGAGTTGCACGTTGCCCTCGCGCTGTTCCTGCACGGTGCACACCCATTGGGCAGCGCGGCCGCCAGGCATGTAGTCGTGGCAGAGGTGAAGTCTGGTCTGGGGCGGCAGGCTGTAGAGACGTTGCACCGAGTGATAGAGGGTGTGGGCGTTGCCGCCGGGGAAATCGCAGCGGGCGGTGCCGTAGTCCGGCATGAACAAGGTGTCGCCGACGAAGGCGTCCTCACCCACCACATAAGCCACGCAGGCTGGCGTGTGCCCAGGCGTGTGCATGACGCGGGCCCGCAACTCGCCGATCGCGAATGTTTCGCCATCGATGAAAAGCTTGTCGAAAGGACGGCCGTCACGCGGGATGCTGTCGTCGTGGAACACATCGCCGAACACTTTTTGCACGTCTTTGATGTGCTCGCCGATACCGATGCGCCCGCCCAATTGCTGCTTGATATAGGGCGCAGCCGAGAGATGGTCGGCATGGGCATGGGTTTCCAGCAGCCAGTCGAGCTTCAGACCTTCGGTCTTGATGAAGGTGATGATGCGGTCTGCGAATTGCGTGCGTGTATGACCGGCGGCGTAATCAAAGTCCAACACACTGTCGATCAGAGCGCAATGATGTGTTGCCGGATCGATGATGCAGTGGCAGGCGGTGCTGGACTGCTGATGGAACCAAGTCTGAACAACAGGGTTTCCGATCCGTTCGGAAGCCGCGGCAAGCTCGGCAATGGTACTCATGAGGGTATCTCCGGATATTTTGAGGATAGTAACAGCGCACCGAAACTGATACTGTACGGGGCATCTATTCAGAGATTGTTTGACCTGGATCAAACCACGTCTTCGGGGCTTCTATCCCACAACACCATCGACGAGACAAACCATGCTGTTCCAGCTCGATTTCACCGCCTTCACGCCGGCCACGGCAATTGCCGGCGGCGCGCTCATCGGCCTGGCTGCCGGAGCCCTGGCCCTTGGCGCCGGCAAGATTGCCGGCATCAGCGGCATTCTCGGCAGCACCTTGAACGATCTCACCACGCGCGCCCGACCCGAGGGTTGGCGCGTGACGTTTCTTGGAGGCATCGTCGCTGCATCGTTCATCTGGGCGCTGTTCGCGCCGGTGCCGGTGGCCGGATTTGGCGAGTCGTGGCCTGTCATCGCCATCGCCGGGTTGCTCGTCGGATTTGGCACCCGCATGGGCTCGGGTTGCGCCAGTGGCCATGGCGTTTGCGGTCTATCGCGCCTATCGGTGCGTTCAGCCGCAGCTGTGGCCGTGTTCATGAGCTTTGGCATCGCCACGGCGGTACTGAGCCAGCGGATCTAAACACCAAGGGGCTATCGTGATGAACATCTTGGCCTTCGTCTGTGGCCTGGTTTTTAGCATTGGCCTATTGATCTCCGGCATGACCAGCCCGGTCAAGGTACTGAGCTTTCTTGACGTTGCAGGCCCGTGGGATCCCAGCCTGGCACTGGTCATGGTCAGCGCCGTAGCGGTCGCGCTGCCCATGGTGCAACTGGCCTCGCGCCGCGAACAAGCACTGCTGGGCGACGCCATTGCCTTCCCGCCACGAGTCGGCATCACACGCAAGCTGCTTATCGGAAGCGCCATTTTTGGGATTGGCTGGGGCTTGAGCGGCCTCTGCCCAGGGCCGTCCCTCGCCTCGCTGGGTGCATGCACCTGGCAGAACGGGCTGTTCTTCCTGGCGATGATTGCCGGCATGCTCAGCCACGAAACCTGGCAGCGTGCCTGCCAGTCAGCCCGCACGTGCACGCGGGAAATCGGCACGCATTGAATGCGCCCGATTTGGCGCGTGGGCAGGGATGAGCCTGAAGCCCCGCGCGCAGCGGCTGCAAGGGACCGTGGCCGATACCGATCAAACCATGGCGGCCTGAATTTGCTCGCGCAGTTTGTTCTTCAGAATCTTGCCCGTGGCTCCCAGGGGAATGGCGTCGACAAAGCGCACGCCATCGGGAATCCACCACTTGGCCACCTTGCCTTCATAGAACGCGAGCAACTCCTCCTGCGCCACAGAGGCACCCGGTTTTTTCACCACGACCAGGAGTGGACGCTCATCCCACTTGGCGTCAGGCATGGCGACGCAAGCCGCCATCGCCACGGCGGGGTGTGCCATCGCGATGTTCTCGATGTCGATCGAACTGATCCACTCGCCACCGGACTTGATCACGTCTTTGCTGCGATCCATGACGCGCACATAACCGTCGGGATCGATGGTGACCACGTCCCCCGTGGGAAACCAACCGTCGCGCAGAGGGCTGGGCTTGCCGGACTGGTAGTAGTCCTCCACGATCCACGGCCCTTTCACCAGCAGTTCGCCCACCGACCGACCGTCACAAGGCAGATCTTTGCCGTCCCCATCCACCACGCGCAGTTCCACGCCGAAAATCGGCCGGCCCTGCGTGGTCTGTACAGCCATGCGTTGCGAGGCGGGCAATTCCAGATGTTTGTTTTTCAGCGTGCAAACCGTGCCGACCGGGCTCATCTCCGTCATGCCCCAGGCGTGGCGAACCTCGACGCCGTAACCGTCCTGGAATGCCGCAATCATCGACGCAGGCGCTGCCGAACCGCCGATCAGCACACGCTGCAGCGCCGCTGGTTTGCGTGCTTGCTGCTGCATCTGATTCAGCAACCCCAGCCAGATGGTGGGCACACCAGCGGCGAAAGTCACGGCCTCGGCGTCCATCAGCGAAAACAGTGACGCGCCATCGAGCGAGGGGCCGGGAAATACCAGTTTGCAGCCCACCAACGCAGCGGCATAGGGAATGCCCCAGGCGTTGACATGGAACATGGGCACCACGGGAAGCACGGCGTCACGGGCGGAGAGGTTGATCGCGTCGGGCAAGGCGATCGCGTAGGCATGCAGCACGGTAGAGCGATGGCTGTAGAGCACGCCTTTGGGGTTGCCCGTGGTGCCGCTGGTGTAGCACATGGACGAGGCTGCGTTTTCCTCCAGTTCCGGCCAGGCGTAGTCGTCGTTCTGTCCGGCCAGCAGAGCCTCGTAACTGTGCAGATGGGGAACGGCCTGCTGCAACTCAACAGGAATGTGGGCTGCATCGCACAGCGCCACCCAATGCCGGACACGCGGACAACGCGAGGCGATGGCTTGGACGATGGGAGCGAAAGTCATGTCGAAACACAGCACGTGATCGTCGGCGTGGTTGATGATCCAGACGATCTGGTCCGGGTGCAGTCGGGGGTTGAGCGTATGCAGCACCCGCCCGCTGCCCGACACGCCGTAATACAGCTCGAAGTGCCGATAGCCGTTCCAAGCCAGGGTGCCGACGCGATCGCCGACCGCCAGGCCCATGCTGTCAAGGGCCCGCGCCACGCGCTTGGAGCGGCCAAGAATCTCGGCATGGTTGGTTCGGTGCAGATCGCCCTCGACCCGGCGCGACACGATTTCGGTATCGCCGTGATAGCGCGCCGCGAACTCGATCAAATCCGCGATGTTCAGGCCGTGCGCCTGCATCATTCCATTCATGCCCGTCTCCTGAATCTTGGTTTTGTGAGCCCCTCCGCAACACCGAAATTTCATGGATGCAGCGTTGGCTCATCGGAATGTACACCGCGGTGCAAACTCGGCCATTTCCGAGACTGCATCGGGGTTGCCGGCGTCCACCCGCATCCGCGCGCCCTGTGTGCGGGCTTCAATTGCCATCCACAGCGCGGGCAAGCGCGCCCGATAAAATAGCCGATTGACCCAACATCAAGCGACAGGCTAAACGATGACTTTCGTCGTGACTGAAAACTGCATCAAGTGCAAGTTCACGGACTGCGTGGACGTGTGCCCGGTTGATTGCTTCCGTGAAGGTCCGAATTTTCTGACCATCGACCCCGATGAATGCATCGACTGTGCCGTGTGCGTGCCCGAATGCCCAGCGAATGCCATCTTTGCCGAGGAAGACGTCCCCGGCGACCAGCAAGCTTTCATCGCCCTGAACGCCGAGCTGGCACGCAAATGGCCCAGCATCACCAAGCGCAAGCCAGCTCCGGCCGACGGCGAGGAGTGGAACGGAAAACCCGGCAAACTCTCCTTGCTCGAGCGCTGAGCGATCCGGGCACCACGCCCCCCTTTTCTTCGATCCATTGATGGACATGCATATCGACCCAGCCATTGCGCATCTCAGCCAACAGCACGCCAACCACGACGCCACCCGCCGCACCCCGCCGATCGAGACCGATGCCGTCATCGTTGGAGCCGGACCTGTGGGCCTGTTCCAGGTGTTCGAATTGGGGCTGCTGGAGATCAAGGCCCATGTCATCGACAGCCTGCCCCACCTGGGCGGGCAGTGCGTCGAGCTGTACCCCGACAAGCCCATCTACGACATCCCCGCCGTGCCCCTGTGCACCGGCCAGCAGCTCACCGACAACCTGCTGCAGCAGATCGCCCCCTTCAAGCCCACCTTCCACCTCGGCCAGGACGTCACCGAGCTGCAGCGCCAGGACGACGGCCGCTTCCTGGTGCGCACCTCCAAGGACACCACCCTGCTGACCAAGACCGTGTTCATCGCCGCGGGGGTGGGCTCGTTCCAGCCGCGCACCCTGAAGGTGCCGGGGATCGAGTCCTTCGAGGGCACGCAGCTGTTTTACCGCGTGAAGAACCCGGCGCCGTTCGCCGCCCGGGATCTGGTGGTGGTGGGCGGAGGCGACTCGGCGCTGGACTGGGCGCTGCACTTTGCCCAGAGCCAGGAGCACCGCGCAGGCAGCGTGGTGCTCGTGCACCGGCGCGACGGCTTTCGCGCCGCCCCGGCCTCGGTGGCGAAGATGCAGGCGCTGTGCGAGCAGCATGCCATGCAATGCGTCGTCGGCCAGATCAGCGGCTTCGAGCAGCGCCAGGGGCGGCTCACCGAGATCAAGCTCACGGGCAACGACGGCATCACCCGGCGCCTGCCGCTGGATGTGCTGCTGGTGTTCTTCGGCCTGTCCCCCAAGCTCGGCCCCATTGCCCACTGGGGGCTGGAGCTGGAGCGCAAGCAGCTCAAGGTGGATACGGAGAAGTTCGAGACCAATGTGCCGGGCATCTTCGCCGTGGGCGACATCAACACCTATGCCGGCAAGAAAAAACTCATCCTCTCGGGCTTTCACGAGGCGGCGCTGGCCGCGTTCGGCGCGGCGCACACCATCTTCCCCGACAAGAAGATCCACCTGCAGTACACCACCACCAGCCCCAAGCTGCACCAGGTCCTCGGTGTGGAGTCGCCAGTCTTCGACTGAGCGCGATGCAGCTTGTGGATGCGCTCGCGCCGGACTTTGGATGGATGCAGGGCAACGGCAGATCTGGCCGCTCCTGCGCGTGATTCCTCAGGACTTGCGCAGGTACTCGGCCAGGACGATGGCGTTGTTGTGGGCCTCGTCCTTCGCGGCGTACAGCAGCGTGGCCCGCTCGTGCTCCTGCAGCAGGCGGCGCAACAGGCTCACGGTTTCGGGCATGGCGTCCAGCTCGGCCACGTAGCGGCGTCGGAATTCGCCCCACCGCGTCGCATCGTGGCCGAACCACTGTCGCAGCGTCGGGCTCGGCGCGATCTCGCGGACCCAGCGGTCCGCCGCAGCCTCGTCCTTGCCCAGTCCTCGCGGCCACAGCCGGTCGACCAAGACGCGCAGGCCGTCGCCCGCCGCTGCGGGCTCGTAGACCCGCTTGATGTCGATTCGTGTCATCGTCCCTCTCCTCTGTGCATGGAGTGTTCGATGGCTGCATCCTAAGACGCCATCGGAGCGCCGTGTCGCGCGGGTGAAGCGATGGCCGTGCGCGGAGCAGGGTCGGTTTGCCGCACGCGTTCCCTGCGGCGCCACAGTGTGATGCGGCTCAGCGCAGCAGGCGCGCGATCACCCAGGCAACGACGGACAGCAGCAGGGTGGAGCCGAGGGGGAACCGCCAGGTGCGGCCGAAGGCCTGAAAGCGCAGATCCAGCGGCAGGCGGCCGAAGCCGAAGCGCTCCAGCTCCGGCAGCAGCGCCGAAACCACGATGGACGCGAGGATGAAGACGAACAGCCACATCAACGGGGCCCCTCGGCGGTATCGCGCAGGGTGAGCGCGGCGCGGCGGTCGCCTTGGGCAAAGCCCATGAGCGGTGCGCGCAGGCCGCGCCCGAGGGCGATGACCTTGAACAACTCGCCCATTTCGGCTTCCGACAGCAGTTTTTGCACAGCCGCGGTCTGGGCGAGACCGGCGCGGTTGCGCGGGGCCCCAGTCTCGCCTTGCTGCCCGGCTGCGACTGCGGCGCCAAGCAGGTCGAGCAGGCCGCAGTTGAGCAGGAAACGCGCCTGCGAGGTGTAGCCCAGCAGATCCAGTTCCGTTTGCGCGGCGACTTGGGCAATGCCGCTGAAGTTCACATGCGCGGTGATGTCGGAGGCGCCCGGCTGCCACAGCGGATCGTCGTGGGCGCGGTGGGCGCGGTGGCAGCGCAGGGTGCCTGCGCTGCGCTGCGGGTGGTCGTACTCGTGGGCGGGAAAACCGTAGTCGATGAACAGCAGCAGCCCACGGCCGAGGTGCTCGGCCAGCGTGCTGATGAAGGCTTCGGCGGTCTGGTGGATTTCCGTCACGGCGCCCAGCGGCAGCGCCTCCATGCTGGGACGCGGTGCAATGCCGCTGGCCCGCTCTGCCCATGCGAGGCGCTGCGACGCATCGTGGTTCTCCAGAAGGCCCTGACGCGTAGCGGCAGGTTCGGGGGCGCTCTCAAGAAAACGCTGGGCCGCTCCCGAGTTTTCTTGACCCCCTCGGGGGGCCTGACGCGCCGCGGCAGGTTCGGGGGCGCTCTCAAGAAAACGCTGGGCCGCTCCCGAGTGTTCTTGACCCCCTCGGGGGGCCTGACGCGTCGCGGCAGGTTCGGGGGCGCTCTCAAGAAAACGCTGGG
>DAIAZB010000061.1 GCA_027443745.1 Thiomonas sp.
GATGTAGAGCAACGCGAGCAAGCCCCAGACATCGGCACGGTCGGCATCTTCGGCGCTCGGCGCAGCGGCCAGGAGTTGCGGGCTGGCGGTCGATGGGGATGGCATGGCGGCGGGCAGCGAGGCAATCAGCGCAGGGGTTGGCAATGTGATCAACAGGAGTCCTGCGCCATTCAGCGCGGGTTGCGGGGCGCGGTCACCGAGGGCGGCACGGTGCCGGCGTCGCCGTGCATGTCGATGACGCGGCAATCGCCGCACATTTTCAGGCGCTCGGCGGCAGCGCCGGCAAAGGCCGGATGACCGGCGAGCCTGGCCAGCACCTGCTCGATAGCCTGCACCGTGCCGAACGGCTTGCCGCAGCGCACGCAGCGCCAGGGCTGGGCCTGGTGCAGGATGCGCGGTTCGCTGCGCTGCGGCCCCCACTGCAACCGGGGCTCGAGCTGAATGGCGTCTTCCGGGCAGGTCTTGAGGCACAGGCCGCATTGCACGCAATTTTTTTCGACGAAGCGCAGTTGCGGGGTTTGCGGGTTGTCGAGCAACGCGCCCGCAGGGCAGGCGCCGACACAACTCAGGCACAGGGTGCAACGCGCCGCGTCGACGTGAATACTGCCGAGCGGAGCGCCCGCGCCCTGTGGCAGGGCGATGGTCGTCTCGCCCTGCGCCACGGTTTGCAGCGGGGCATGGCGCATCAGGTGGTCGAGCGCGAGGTCGAGCGTGGCGCGCTTGTGCGCGAGCGCGGCAAAACCGGCCATTGCCGTGGGCACCACGCCGGCCCTGGGCGGTCTGGCCAGCAGGGTGTCGAGTTCGGTCGCATCGGCCGTTTGCAGCAGTGCCAGGCGGGCGCCGGTGTAGCCCATGCCATGCAACAGGGTCTGGCCCAGGGCGAGTTGGGCGCGCAGGGCATCGACATAGGCCGGCGCCTCGTCGCCGGTCGACAGCACCAGGATTTCGGCCGCGCCCCAAGCTGCCGCCGCCAGCCACAGTTCAAGTCCGACCGAAGCGATATGCCACAACGCCACCGGCATGACATGGGCCGGCGTGCCTTGCAGCTCGCGCCGGCTTGCCGCCAGGCGCCCGAGTTCGCCCAGCAGTTGCGCGCCCTGCTCCTGGCTGTGCAACAGCAGCGTCGGACGCTTCAGCCCGGCGCGCTGCGCCGTGCCCAGCAGGGTGCGCAAGCGGGCCCCCAGATCGGTGGCGCGCGGCCAGGCATAGGTGAGCGCGCCGGATGGGCAAACCGTGGTGCAGGCGCCGCAGCCGACGCACAGATGCGGCTCGACCTCGATCTGATTCAGGAAGGGCTTGGCGCCAGGACTGCGCTGGCCGTTGGCGCTTGACGGCTCCAAACCTTGCGCCGGCTCCGAGGATGTAGATGGCGCCTGGGGCTGGTCGGCACGCAGGCGTGCGCGGCTGCTGATGGCCTGGGCCGAGCACACCTCGACGCAGGCGTTGCAGCCGAGCAGGCTGTTGCGGCTGTGGGCGCAAAGCTTGGCGTCATACTGGAAGAAGCGCGGCTTCTCGAACTGGCCCTGGCGCTCGCGCAGCTCGGCCACGGCGCGCGCCAGCGCCAGCGGGTCGACGCCCGGTGCGTAGTAGCCCTGCGGCGGCTGGTGCAGGCGTATGGCGGGAACGGGTTGCAGGTCGAGGACGAGGTCGAAGGTTTCGAGGTGGCGCTGCGGCGCGCGGTCGAAGTCGATCGCGCCGATGCCGCCGCAGGCACGCACGCAGTCTCGGTGCGAGGCGCAGCGCGACAGGTCGATCTGATAGTCGAGCCCGATGGCGTCTTCCGGGCAGGCACGCAGGCACGCGTTGCAGCGAGTGCACAGGTCGAGGTCGATGGGATTGGCGCTCTCCCAACTCGCCTCGAACGCCCCGAGCCAGCCGCGCACGGCGATGACACGGCCGGCGTGCACCAGCTGGTCGCGCTGCAAGGGCAAGGCTGCCGCCGCAGTCTTGCCCGCAGCGGCGCCGGTGTCGAGCAGCGTGAGGGTGAGGCTGTCGGCCAGCAGGCTGCGGGCAAGCTGCAGCGAGGCGACATCGCCCAGCACCAGGCAGCGGCCCTGGCTGGTGTAGGCCGCAGTGGGCACCGGCTCCGGCTCGGGCAGCGCGGCAGCGGCCAGCAGCGCGGCGATTTTGGGACCGGCAGCGGCGGCCTGCCGGCTCCAGCCTGCGGTCTCGCGAATGTTGACGAAGCGGATCGGGCGCACATCGGGCGACGGCACACCCTCGGTCTGGCCGGCGACTTCGGCGAACAGGCGCGACTCCTGGGTGCAGGCCACCAGCAGTGGCGCATCGTCCTGCGCGGCACGCTGGAACTGGGCCATCTCGCGTCGGCAGAGCTGGCTGTGCGGCGTCAGTTTCTCGCCTAGCGCGGCGGACAGTTCGGCAAAGTCCAGCGGCATGCTGTGGTTGCAATCGCAGACCAGGGTTTTCATGTTTCGGGAGTCTCGGAGGGCGCTTCGGGCTGCCCAGGATGGATGGACATCGCTTCAGCCGGTGTCATCACCGTTGCGCAAGGGCTGTGCTGCGGTGCTCGGGAGGCCAGGGCAACGGCACCAGCTTGGGGTGCGCAAGGCGCAGCCACCTCGCTGACCACGGAAACCGTGGGTGGCGGCGGCTTGTGGGCATCGACAGCGTCGGCCATCGGCGCATCGGGCTGGGCGAACAGGCCGGTTGCGGCGCTCTGGCGCAGGCGCTCGAGCATCGCCGCGGGTACGGGGCTGGCGACGTTGTAGTCGTCGATATAGGTGTCGAGCCCGTCCATCACATTGAACTGGGGGGCTTGGAATATTTTGCGCAAGGCCGCGCGGCGCACGACTTCGTCCACCCCGGCGGCGACGAAGCGCCGCAGGTCGGCGCTGTGATCGAGGGCCTCCAACTCGTCCAACGTGGGGGTGGGGGCGGTGGGTTGGATTTGTGCGGGTTCGACGGGCGGGGTTTGAGGCGGCGGCGCTGGCTCACCTGCCCTTGCGGCAGCAGGATCGAGCGCATCAGGGGCCGGCGCGGCAGTCCTGGCGACTGATGACGACGGCGACGCAGTGGCCGTTTGCCCGCTCGGTTGCGGCAGGGCGGCGTCATGCGATTGCAGCTTGCGACGCGACCAGCGCGTGAGAAAACCCCTGGCCGGGTTGTCGTCATTCGAGTCAGGCATGGTCATGGCCCCGGGTTCACGGGCGAGCCGCCGCGGCCCCGTCCTGTGCGGCTGGGGCATCGCCCGGGTCGGTCGCGGCGATGGTGTTGACGCGCGTGGCGTCGCGTTCCTGCGGGGCGAGAAAACTTTGCGGGCGGCGGCGCTTGCGCGGCTCGGGCTTGTAGTACGCGGTGTTGAAGTCGGCCAGCCAATGGGCCACTTCGCCCGGCAGGGCTGCGATTTCAACCGTCTCGCCAGCATCCATCCAGCGCGCGGCTTCGTTGTACGAGAGCGTCACCGCCTGCACTTGCGGCAGTCCGGCGGCCTGCTGGCGCGGATCGTCGCAATCAGGCTCGGCCGGGGCGCTCCACCAGACGAACCACGACGGGCTGGGCGAGATGAGGTTGAGGTGATACCCCTCGACCTCGTCGCGGTGCAGTTTCACGCAATGGCCGGGGTAGAGCCATTGCGATGCGACCTCACCCCACGCCAGGCAGCGCGGGCTGGTCGATGGTGCCCGGGCTACGGCTGCATCCACCGGGTCGGGATTTGCCTCGTCCGGCAACACATCCAGCAAGCTCCAGCTCCAGCGCTGCCAGCGGTTGTGCTGGAGCTGGCGCCGGAGCAAGACGCCGAGCTGCAATTGCGGCACCTGCGGCGTGGCCGTTGGCAGCGTCATGACGCTCAAAACGGTCGCCGCATCAGCAACGGGCCTGGTGACGGAGCTGGCAAGGCAATCGGCCATGGAACACTCGCTCTTGCTTACACCGCCGTACTGGCAGGACGTAACAGGGGTTCGGCGATGAAGCGCTCGAATCCGGTGTATTGCAGGAAATGGCGATTGGTGCAACGTGCAAACAGGGCGATGCCGCGTTGCATCGCAATGTCGTAGCCCATCTGTGTCACACCCGAGCGCGACACCAGGATGGTCACGCCCATCAGCGCACATTTGATGACCATCTCCGACGTGAGCCGCCCGGTGGTGTAGAACACCTTGCCGGCGCCTTCCACGCCGTGCAGCCACATCCAGCCGGAAATCGCGTCCACGGCGTTGTGGCGGCCCACGTCCTCGGTGAACATCAGCAGTTGGTCGCCGGCGAACAAGGCGCAGCCATGCACCGAACCGGCAGTCTTGTAGATGCTGTCGTGCAGACGCATGGCGTCGAGCAGGGCATCGAGCTCGCCCTGACGGATGCGGGTGTGGGTGTCGAGTTCGGCGCTGTCGACCTCGTTCATCAGGTCGGCATACACCGTGCCCTGGCCACAGCCGGTGGTGACGATGCGCTTGGCCGAACTGCGTCGCGCCAGGTCGGCGATGCCGCCACGGCTGGTGATGGAACAGGCGGCGACCTCCCAATCCACCTGCACCGCGGCAATGTCGTCGATCGCGCGCACCAGGCGCTGGTTGCGCAAATAGCCCAACGCCAGCAGCTCCGGTGCCGCGCCGACGGTCATGAGAGTGACCAGTTCATGTTTGTCGAGGTAAAGCGTCAGCGGTCGCTCGGCTGGAATATGGACTTGCTGCGACTCGCCATATTCGTTGCGGACGTCGACGGCGCGCGTCAAATCCACGCTGGCATCACTGAGCAGGGGTGCGCAGGCGACGCGCATCGGCGTCGGCAACACCGATGCCGTATCAGGTTGGGCGGAGAGTGTGTGCATGGGTGTTGCGGATGGGCCGGACAAGAATCGGGCCAGGAAGGACTTTTGCGTACAGCACTGGCCGCGTTTGCATCAGCCCTCAGCCTACCCCCGTACGACCATGCTCGCACGGGGCGGACTCCATGTTGACGCTGACCAGCGCGCTGCTACTTTTTGTCGGCAGTTGGCGCAGGCGTCACCTCTGGCGCGGTGTAAGCGAATGGGCCGGGATCGACGCAGGCCGGCGTCGGCACCGGGGGCTGGATCGACTCGCCCTGCTGCTTGGCATGCGCCTCATAGTAGGCAGCAACCCTGTTTTGAGCCTGGCATAACTGGTAGGCGGCGACTTTGTCGCCCCATTTGGCTTTCGCTGCAGCCTCTTCCGCCTTGGCCTTGGCTTCGGGGCTGGGCGGGGGGAGCTTGGCCCAGGCAGCGGTTCCCAGGCCCAGGGCACTGCAAGCAATGATGAGATGCGCGGCTTTCATGGGGGCTCCTCAAACTTTCGGCTTGGCCACGGCGAGCGGTGCCCGGGACTCGACCCCGCTGCGCTGCGCGGGAATCTTGCCGGACTTGATGTCGTCCAGCCACAGCGCATGGTGTTGCCTGGCCCAGGCTTCGTCGACATAGCCGGTGCGCATGCCATCGATCGCGCCTTCGGTGCCGATGGTGCCGATGTAGATGTGGCCAAAGGCCATGGCGAGCAGCACGACGGTGGCGCTGGCGTGGATGATTTCAGCCACCTGCATCGCGCCACGGGTGTAAGGAAAGGCGGGGACGAGCCTGTCCAGCACCAGCCCGGAGCCGACCGCAATCAAGCCAAGGGCCAGGACACCAAGCCAGAACCAGATTTTTTCGCCCGCGTTGAAGCGCGCCGCCGGCACCTCGGCGCCGCCAAACATGCCGCCGCCCTGCGCCAACCAGGCCAGATCCCGCCGGCTTGGCAGGTTGTCGCGCATGAAGGTAAGCAGCACGATGACCAGGAAGACCCCGAACAGGGGGCCGACAAAGTTGTGCAGGGTCTTGAGCGCGTAGCTGAGCCAGCCGAACAGGCCGAGGCCGAGCACGGGAAGCAGGAAGAATTTGCCGAACATCATGACGACGCCCGACACCGCCAGGGCGATGAAGCTGTATGCGAGTCCCCAATGCATGAACCGCTCGAACGGGGTGAAGCGCTCGATCTTGCGCCCCGTGGGCCTCTGATGCAGGCGGATCTGGCCTTTGACGGCGTAGAACACACCAATGCCGACCAAGGCCAGGATGAGCAGCCAGCCGCCCACCGGGATGAGCAGCAGATTGCGCGCTTGGCGCCAGGCCTCGCCGGCAGTCGTGAAATCGGAGCCGGGATAACGTGTTTGCGGCTGAATCAGTACGCCAGCCTCGGGAGCAGGCAGGCTGCTGAAGCCCGATTGCTGCTTGAGGGCGCGCCACATCGGTGCGTTGTTACCCGGCTGCGCCTGTTCGCGCTGGCCGTTGTTTTGCTGGGCATAACCGGCCAGGGTATCGGCCCCGGGTGGCGCTGCAGGTTGGCTGGCAAGCTGGCTGGCCGTGACCTGGGCCCCTGTCGGGGCCCCTTGCACCGCACC
>DAIAZB010000062.1 GCA_027443745.1 Thiomonas sp.
GATGGTGCCGCGCATGGCCGGACGCGCACCCGAGGTCGTCGCCGCCGAGGCGGCGCGCTGGAGCCGCTTGGCGTTGGTGGCCTTCGCCGGCGCCGGGCTCGCGAGTTGGCTGCTGCAGGCTCCCATCACCCATTGGCTGGCCCCCGGGCTGGCGGGGGTCGACGCCCGACTGGCCGCCCATACCCTGGGGCTGGCGGCACTGGTGGCGCTGCCGGCCGGTGCGGTCGCCATGGTCGGTGCCGCCGCACTGCAGGCACAAGGGCGCCTGCAGTGGCAATACGCCGGGAATGTGGTGTTCAACCTGGTGCTCATCGCCGGGCTGTTGCTGGCCGCGCACCTGCACGAATTCAACTGGATTGCCGCCAGCATCGCCGCCGCCGCAGTCGCCAGGTGGGCGCTGATGCGGCGCGTTGCCCACTTGTCACGGGCACCATCGGCAAACTCGCCTTGGTGGCCCGACGCGAGCGGACTGCATGCTGCCGCACTGGCGTTGGCAGCCTCCGGCCTGACGGTGCTCTACACCCTGTCCGCGCGTGCCTTCGCATCGAGCGCCGGGCCTGGACGCCTGGGAGTTTTCCATTACGCCCAGCGCATCGGCGAGTTGCCACTGCACACCCTGTTCGCCGTGGCTGCAGCCCTCGCGCTGGCCCGCTTGTCGGCCGCAGAGGCTGCTGGAGATGCGGCGGGTGCGCGTCTGCGCGGGCGGCAGTGGATGCAGTCCATGCTGCTGCTGGCGGCGTTGCTGGGCGCCTGCGGCATGCTTGCCGCCCCGCTGGGCGTGCGCCTGGTGTTTGGCTGGGGGCAGATGCATGCGGCCGATCAGGCTGAGGTGGTGCAATCCATGCGCTGGATTCTGGCGTTGTTACCGCTGCAGGCGGCGCAACTGGTGCTGGCGGCGAGGCTCAACAGCCACCGCCGCATCGCCGATCAGGTGCTGGGCTATGGCTGCGGGCTGCTGGCGCTGCTCGCCGTTGGATGGTGGCTGCCCGACGTCTGGTGGCGGGCATTGGCTGCCTATGGCGCGGCATACCTGGTGGCCACCACCGTGCTGTGGCAACGCCTGGGCTCCCGCACCGACGATTTCGAGTGGCGCAACGGCGGCCTGCTGCTGGCCTCCCTGGCACTGCTGGGCGCCCTGGGCGGGCTGCTGGGCGCCGCACCCGCATGGGCATCGGGTGTGTTGCCCCTGGCGCTACCCGCCGTGCTCGCAGGGCTGGTGTTTGCCGCAGGTTTGGCCGTGTTGCTGCGTTGGGACACTCTGGGTTCGGAGGTCGGCCGCAAGCTGTTGCGCCGTTACACTCGACGCTGACGCAAACAGCCGAATCTCCCCCAGATGGACTGGATTCAGATCACCAACAACCCTGAATTCGCAGCCTTGGCCCAGGACTGCGGAGTGGGCCGCATCATGGTGGATCTGGAGCGACTGGGCAAGCAGGCGCGCCAAGGCGGACTCGGCACGTTCATCTCCGACCATCGCCCCGAAGACATCGCCCGCGTACGCGCGGCGGTACCGGCAGCCGATCTGATCGTGCGCGTCAATCCGCTGCACGCCGGCAGCAGCGACGAAATCGAGCAGGCCATCGCAGCGGGGGCCGACACCCTGATGCTGCCGATGTTCGAGCAACGCACTGCTCTACAGACCTTCTTGCGCCACATCGCGGGCCGCGCTCGCGGCATGGCTCTGCTGGAAACCCGCGCGGCGCTGGAATCGCTGCCCGCCTGGGCGGCCTTGCCAGGGCTGGATGAAATCTATGTCGGCTTGAATGACCTGCATCGCCAACTCGGCGCGCGCTTCATGTTCGAACCTTTGGGCAATGGCATGGTCGAGCGCGTGGCGCGGACCGCCCATGCGGCTGGCAAGCGCTTTGGCTTCGGCGGCATCGCACGGCTGGACGAAGGCATGCTGCCGGGCCGGGTGGTGCTGGCCGAACACCTGCGCCTGGGTTCCAGCAGCGTGATTCTGTCGCGCACATTCAACCGCGAAATGTTTGAGGGCGTGCCGAAACACGGCCACGCCCAGGCAGGGCTGGGGTGGCAAGCCGTCTACCGCCGCGAAATTGCGCGACTGCGGCACGCGGCGCACGTGTTGGCCACACGCACGCCGGATGAAGTGGAGAGCGATCGCCTGCTGGCCTGCGACCTGATCGGCAAGGCTGCCGCCATCTTGAGCGAGCCGGTGCCGACAGCCGCACAGCCGCAACAAGCGTCGACCGCTTGAACACTTGGCCTCGCTCGGTCGGATTCCATCCGGCGCGGCTGCGCACGCAGCGCTGCCGCGACAGGGGCTGATTTCCCCATGAAGCGCCTGTTCGACCTCGCCATCGCCGTACCTGCCGCCTTGCTGCTGGCGCTGCCCATGGCCGTGGTGGCCGCGGCGGTCTGGCTCGACAGCGGGCGCCCGGTGCTGTTCGGCCAGGTGCGCGTGGGACTTGGCGGCCGCCCTTTCAAGATTCTGAAATTCCGCAGCATGGTGGTGGATGCCGAGCGCCTGGGGCCACAGCGCACCGCCAGCGGGGACCCGCGCATCACCCGCGTCGGACGCGTCTTGCGGCGCACCAGCCTGGACGAGTTGCCCCAGCTCATCAACGTGCTGCGCGGTGACATGAGCCTGGTCGGCCCGCGTCCCGACGTGCCGGCGCAGGCAGCCGACTACACGCCCGCCGACTGGGCCGCGCGCTGCAGCGTGCGCCCCGGCATCACCGGCCTGGCCCAGGCGCTCTACCGTTCGCACGCCACAACGCAGCAACGCCTGCAAGCCGATCTGGACTATGTGCGCCGCCACAGCGTGCGGCGTGACCTGCACATCATCGGGTTGACGGCAAGGCAACTCTTTCGCGCCAGCGGCAACTGAGCGCGCCGGGATGGGCCGTGCGGAGTAGGCCGTGTCACCGACAATCGCGTTTTTCACTTCGGCTTGAACCATGTGCGGCATCTACGGCTATTTCGACCGTTCCGGCAGCAGCCTCGCGGCGCACACGCTGGCAGCGATGGACAGCAGCATCGCCCACCGCGGCCCCGACGACAGCGGCGTGTTCGCGGCCAAGGCCGTTGCGATCGGCAACCGCCGCCTGTCCATCATCGACATCGCTGGCGGCCATCAGCCCTTCGTCAGCGACGACGGACGGATCGCGCTGGTGCAGAACGGCGAAATCTTCAACCACGTGGAGCTGCGCGCCGCACTGCAGCTCCAGGGCGTGCGCTTCGCCACCGACCATAGCGACACCGAAGTGCTGCTGCGGCTGTATGAGCGCGAAGGGCTGGATTTCCTGCCCCGGCTCAACGGCATGTTCGCCATCGCCCTCTGGGATGGGCGCGAGCCCGAGAACCCCCGGCTTCATCTGGTGCGCGACCGCATCGGCGTCAAGCCGCTGTTCGTGCAGGACGACGGTCGGCAGGTGCTGTTCGGTTCCGAAATCAAGGCCATGCTCGCCGCGCAGACGGCCAGGCCCATACTCGATCTGCCTGCGCTGCAGCACTACCTCGCCTACAACTACGTCCCGCCGCCCTTCACCCTCTTCGCGGGCATCCGCCATGTGATGCCGGGAACGGTGCTCAGCGTCAGCCGCGCCGGCAGCAGCACGCGCCGCTGGTGGAGCCTCGCCGAGCAGACGCCCGCGCCGCAGGGCTTCGCACAGTGGCAGGAGGAATTCCTTGCCCTGCTCGACGATGCGGTGCGGCTGCGGCTGCGCGCCGACGTGCCCTTCGGCGCGTTTCTCTCGGGCGGAGTCGATTCCAGCACCATCGTGGCGCTGATGGCCCGGCATGTGCGCGAGCCCGCGCGCACCTTCTGCATCGGCTTTCCCGACGCCCGCTTCGACGAATCGTCCTACGCCCGCGAAGCCGCACAGCGCTTCGGCGCCACGCACCGCGAACGCATCGTTCAGCCCGACATGCTCGATGACTGGGCTCGCGTGCTGTGGCATTGCGACCAGCCGCACGGCGACGCCTCGTTCATGCCCACGCGCGAGGTCTCGCGCCTCGCCGCAGGGCTTGGCCCCCACGCTGCGCTGCCCACCGAGGAGGCCATCGCCTTGGGGCGGCCCGGGGGCGCTGGCGTCAAGGTCGTCCTCACCGGCGACGGCGGCGATGAGCTGTTCGCGGGCTACGACAAATACGCCAGCTTCATGGCGGACCCCGCGCTGCGCGAGCTGCCGGCCGCCGACTTCGCCCGGCACTATGTCGAGCACACCGGCCTGTTCGGCGAGCAGGCGCGCGCCGCGCTGTTCCAGCCCTGGCTGCGGCAGAGGCTGGCGGGCGTGGACAGCGTGCGCGACGTGGCTGCGCCCTGGTTCGAGCAGGCCGCGCACTTCGACCGCGTCAACCAGATGCTCCATCTCGACATGATGCTGCTGCTGCCCGGCAACAACCTCGTCAAGCCCGACCGCATGGGCATGTCCGTGTCGCTCGAGGCGCGCACCCCCTTTCTCGACTGGCGCATGATGGAGTTCGCCTTCCGCGCCGAAGGTCGAACCAAGCTGCACGAGGGCGACAAGAAACACTGGTTCAAGCGCGCCGTCGAACCGCTGATCGGCGAGGATCTGGCCCATCGCAAGAAGCAGATGTTCACCGTCCCGATCGGCGAGTGGTTCCGCGGCCCGCGCAAGACCTGGCTGGCTGCGCTGCTGTTCGCGCCGGGGGCGCTGGGCGCCCGGTTGTTCGACATGGCGCGGGTGCGCACACTGTTCGACGACCATGTCTCGGGTGCCGCCAACCACACCCGCGAACTGCGGGCGCTCGCCGCGCTGGAGTTGTGGGCGCAGCAGTTCGAACCCCGGCTTCCCGCATGAGCACTCCACCCCCTCGGCGCGCGCAAGACAACGCCGGGCCGCCGCAAGTTGTCTTGCCCCCCTCGGAGAGTGGGTTGGGCACAGCCCAACCCAGGGGGCCGTCCCGCATCCTCGCCGTGGCCTACGGTGGCGGCCATATCGCCATGATGCTGCCCGTGCTGCGCGCCCTGCGCGCCCGGCGGCCCCACTTCACCATCACCCTGCTGGCCTTGACCACCGCCGCCCGCGTGGCGCGCGATGCCGGCGAAACCCCGCTGGGCTACGTCGACCTGCTGCCGCTGCTGTCGGCGCAAGAGCAGGAGCAGGCCTTGGCCCTGGGTCGCGCGCTCCAGCCAGGCAACACCCACCCCGACATTCCCGAGGCCGAGACCGTGGCCTACCTCGGCATCAACGCCTGGGATCTGCAGCGGCAACATGGCCCGGAGGCCGCGCAGGCGCTGCTCGACACCAAGGGGCGCCAGGGCTTTTATCCCCTGCGCGTCTTCCGCCGCGTGCTCCAGCACCTGCAGCCCGATCTGGTGCTGGCGACCAACTCCCCGCGCAGCGAACAAGCCGTGGTCGATGCCGCGTGCGAAGCGGGCATTCCCAGCCTGGCCTTGCTCGACCTGTTCGCCTTGGGCACGACGCCCCCGGAAGCCCGCAAGCGGGCTTCACCCCCCGAGGGGGAACAACAGCCTCGGGGCGGCCCGCCGGCTTTTGTCGGCGACGCCTTCGCCGCCCGCACCCGCTACCCCAGCCGGGTGTGCGTGTTGTCCGAATCGGCGCGCGACAACCTGATCGCCGCCGGATGGCCTGCGGAGCGCATCGCCGTCACCGGCAACCCGGCCTTCGACGCCCTCAACGCCCCGCAAACGCGCGCAGCCGGTCTCGCGCTGCGCGAAGTTCTCGGCTGCGCGCAGCAGCATGAGAAAACGTCGGGCCGCCCCAAGTTTTCTCATCCCCCTCGGGAAGCGGCCACTGCGCAGCAGCGGTCTCGGGTCGCTCTGATTGTGCTGGCCCTGCAGCCCGAGCCCCTGCATCACGCCGCGTCGCCCGGCCGCACGGGCGACCCCGCGCTGCCTGAGCGCATTCTCCACGCCAGCATCGCCTGCGTGCGCCAGCACCCCGATTGGCGGCTCATCGTGCGGCCGCACCCCTCGCAGCCCGCACCCCCACTGCCCGACGATCCGCAGTTCCGCCTGTCCGCCTCCACCGAGGCGCTGCACCCCCTGCTGCACGCGGCGGACGTGGTGGTCACCGGCACCTCGACGGTCGCCCTCGAAGCCCATCTGGCGGGCACACGCGTGCTGCAACTGCTCGACTCCATCGCCGCGCCCGCCATGCCTTACCGCGCGCTGGGCGTTGCCGACGCGGCGTGTCACCTGATCGATCTGCCGTTGGCCCTCACCGCGCTGCTCGCCCGGCCCAAGCCCAGACGCATGGCGACAGCCGCGGGCAACGCGGCAGACCGGGTCTGCGACGAGGCGCTGGCCCTGCTTGCGGCCCACTCCGCTGCAGCACCCGCAACCGACACCCGAGCAGGTCCCCACCTATAATCTGTACATCGTTTCTGTACATTTTTGGGCTGGACATGATCACCATTTCGCTCAGTGCCCTGCGCAGCAACCTGCCGTCCCTGGTGCGCCGGGCGCAGCAGGGCGAGCGCATCGCCATCACCGTGCACGGAAAACCCGTGGCCGAGCTCGGCCCCAACCGCATCCCCGGTCAGCGTGAGGCCGCGCTGCAGCGTCTTGCCGCGCAGCGCGGAACCGTGATCACGGGCGATGTGCTGGCGCCGCTGGCCGACCCCTGGAGTGCCGATGCCGATCATTTGTGACACCCACGCCCTGCTGTTCTGGGCCGATACGCCGCAACGCCTCGGCGCCGTGGGGCGCCAGACCATGGCCGATGCCGCCGAGCGCGGCGATCTGGCCTGCTGCACCATCAGCCTGTGGGAAGTCGCCATGCTGCATGCCAAGGGCCGCATCACTCTCGCTTCCAACAACGCAACCGATTATCTCGACGACATCGTCAGCGCGTTGAACCTGCAGGTTTTGCCCATCACCCCCCGCATCGCGCAGCGCACCCAGAGCGCCGATTTCGTCCACAGCGATCCGGCCGACCGCATCATCGCCGCCACGGCGCTGGAATGGCGCGCCCCGCTCATCACGGCCGACGAACAACTGCACCGCCTGCCGGGGCTGCACTGCATCTGGTGAACGCCATGACCACCATCGCCACCATCTGCGCCCGCGGCGGCAGCAAGGGCCTGCCGGGCAAGAACATCCTGCCTTTCGCAGGCCTGCCGCTCATCGCGCACAGCATCCGCTTCGCGCTGCGGCACCCGGCCATCAGCGCCGTGTATGTGTCCACCGACGATGAAACCATCGCCGCCGTCTCCCGCGAGGCGGGGGCCGTGGTGCCCTACCTGCGCCCGACGGAACTGGCGCGCGACGATGCACCGAAGCTGCCCGTCATCGAACATCTGGTGACGCACCTCGAAGCGCAGGGGCAGATCATCGGCCGCATCGTCGATCTGCAGCCCACCTCGCCGCTGCGCGCCCCGGTTGACCTCGACGGCTGCCTGGCCCGCGCCGACGCGCCCGACGCGCCGGGGCTGGTGCTCACCGTGTTCGACAGCGGCTTCAACCCCTACTTCAATCTCGTCGAGGAGCAGCCAGACGGATTGGTCTCCATCAGCAAGGGCGGTGGCCTCGCCGCGCGGCAGAGCGCGCCGGCGGTGTGGGCGCTGAATGGCTCGATCTACGTCTGGCGGCGCAAAGCCCTGGCGCATGCCGCGCAGCACGGCCTGTGGAGCGTGCCCGTGGCCGCCCATGCCATGCCCGCCGCGCGTTCGGTGGACATCGACACCGCCGACGACTTCGCCCTGGCCGAGTGGCATCACGCCCGGCAGCAGGCACACGCACAACCCTGAACACAGCCCATCATGCCCAGCGATCGCGTCTTTCTCATTGCCGAAGCCGGCGTCAACCACAACGGCCAGCTCGACCTCGCGCTGCGGCTCGTCGACGCCGCCCGCGCCGCCGGCGCCGACGCCGTGAAGTTCCAGACCTTCCGCGCCGAAGACCTCGCCCTGCCCGGCACCGCCACCGCCGCCTATCAGCAGGGCGCCACCGGCGAGACCGATCAATTCGCCATGCTGCGCAAGCTCGAACTCAACGCCGAGCAGCACCAGAGCATTGCCGCACATTGCAAGCAGGTCGGCATCGAGTTCATGTCCACCCCGTTCTCGGAAGCCGCGGTGGATCTGCTCGTCAGCCTCGGGGTGCGGCGGCTCAAGCTGTCGTCGGGCGAACTCGTCAACCGCCCGCTGCTGGACAAGGCCGCCACCACCGGGTTGCCGCTGATTCTCTCCACCGGCATGGCCACGCTGGACGAAGTGCAACGCGCCGTCGGTTGGGTGCGGGCGGCGTGGGCACAGCAAGAAGGTCTGAAGCCTGCTCTTACCCTGCTGCAATGCACCTCCGCCTACCCTGCCCCCGATGACGCGCTCAACCTGCGCGCCATCGCCACCCTGCGTGCCGAAACCGGCCTGCCCACCGGCTATTCCGACCACAGCCTGGGCAACACCGCCGCGCTCGCCGCCGTGGCGCTGGGCGCCTGCGTGGTGGAAAAGCACATTACCCTCGACCGCACCCTGCCCGGTCCCGACCACCGCGCCTCCAGCGAACCCGCCGAATTCGCCGCGCTGGCGCAGGACATCCGCCGCATCGAAGCCATGCTGGGTGATGGGGTCAAGGTGCCGCGGCCCGACGAGATCGACGTGCGCGCCGTGGCCCGCCGCAGCGTGGTGCTGGCCATCGCCCTGCCCGCAGGCAGCGTGCTGCGGCGCGAACACCTGCAACTGCGCCGGCCCGCCAGCGGCATCCCCGCCGCCGAGTTCGACACCGTCATCGGCCAACGCCTGCGCACCGACGCCCCGGCGGGCACGGTGTTGCAGTGGGCGCACCTCAAAGACGAAGTTGGAGCCTGAGCCCGTTCACACGTCAGCGACCCGGTTCATCGAGCAAGGTCTGCACGGCCCCGAGCAAACCAGGCAAAGCGTTCTGCACGATGTTCCAAACCGTACCCGGGTTGACCGTGGCATAGCCGTGGATCAACTGGTTGCGAAAAGCAACGATCTGCGGCACGTCCTGAATGCGTGCAGCCTTGGCTGCATCGAATTTGGATAGTTGATTGAGCGCTTCGCCGATCACTTCGAACTTACGCTCGACCGCAGCCTGCACCAGTTCGTTGCCCACATAGGCCTTGACGTCCAAGCCTGCGGTGAAAGACAGGATCGCCACCGCCGCCTCGCGTGCATCCCAAAGATAGGCGCGCGGGTCACGCTGCATACACGGGCTCACGATGGCGGTTGATGCTGGCGAGCAGGTAGGGGTTGCGCACTGCGCTCGGCTCCACCAGATCGACACCCCTTCCGAGCAACTGCTCAAGCTCGGCTTTTGCGCCGTAGAAACTGCGCAGATCGGGCAGAGCATCCGCCGCGAACTCCACGAGAAAGTCGGCATCGCTGCTCTCGGGCTCGAAGTCGTCCCCCCGCGCGGCCGAGCCGAACACTTCCAGTCGGCGGATGCGATAGCGCTGGCAGATTGCCGCAATGGCGGCGCGGTGTTTGGCGATGACGGGATGCATGCGTTAGCAGTGTACCGACGGGGTTGTTCAATGTCCTTCCACATCGCGTTGCGGTGTCGAGGACAAGAGGGCTATGAAGCGAAATCATCTGCCGCCCCGGACACTTCGACCATCCCCTGGCAGCAAAATGTCTAGCGATGGAGACAAACTGCGGCATCATGCACCCCAGGCACACAAACGACAGACAACATGGCCACCCTGATCCCTGCGCTGGGCTCCTGCGTTGCACGCATGACGCCCGGCGAACGCCGCACCGCCGAGCGGTTTGAACAGAAGCTCGACGCCGACTACCTGCTCTGGTACGACGTGGCCGTCGGCCCCCG
>DAIAZB010000063.1 GCA_027443745.1 Thiomonas sp.
GCGTAGGCATGGCCGTCGCCATTGCCGAACAGCAGCTTGCCTTGGAACAGCGCCGGGGTCGGCATGTCCTCGCCCTTGGTTTTGTAGACCCAGACTTCCTGCCCGGTTCGGGCGTCGAGCGCATAGATCGCCGACACGCCATTGCCGCGGATCACCGGCGCATCGGCCACCCCGAACTGTTTGGCGTGGCTGTAGGCGAACACCGAATTGCCGGCGCCGATGAACACCAGCGGGCGGCCATTGATGTCGGCCGCGATTGGGGTGGTCATGAGCTGGTTGTAGGCGTTGAAACTCCACGCCAGCTTGCCGCGATGGGCATCGACGGCGTAGATGTAGCCGTTGTCATTCGTGGCATAGACCATGCCGTTCACCACCGCGACACCGATGGGAAAGCCCACCAGATCGCGAATGATGGTGGGGTTGAGCACCTTGGCCTTTCCCGCATCGGCTGCTCCGGGCACCTGATAGGTCCACGCCACCGCCGGAAAATTCGACGACACCACGGCGTTGTGGCCGGGATTGAGCGCGTACATCGGCCATTGCACCGGTGTGTCGGCGTTCGTCGCAGTCTGCGCGCAGGCCGCCGCATTGACGGCGCTCAGGGCCACACACAGCGCAAGCGATCGCAACTGCGCGCGCGCGGGACGTCGTGATGGGGTTGGGGCTTGCTTCATGGGATTCTCCTCCTGATGGTTTGGCTCACTCGATGTCCTGATATCCGACCGGTTGCCGCTCGGACAAGGTGCCCACCACGCCCGACGTGAGCATGGCGCAGCGGGTAAGGAGGCTCGACGAGTCGGTGCTAAATAGCGATGGCCTGGGGCTGGCCTCGCCGTCGGGCAAGAGCTTCAGGGCCTTGCCCTGGTCGGAGCCTGTGGTGGTGTTCTCGGGCATCTGGGGCCGGCCGTATCGTTGGAGGAGGCCGCTCGCGCATGTTCGACGTGCCTCAATCGGCCTGGGATGGACAGGCTGCGCCGACCTGACGGCTGCTCGTGCTGTTTGCGGACTGTTCGCGTGCCGTTTGAGCGTGCAATTCGTCCAAGCTTAGGGAAACATGCTCGCATTGTCGTACGCAATATTTGCGTCATGTTCATCAATTTTTCCGATAGACGCCGCGCAGACCATCCCGCAGTTTGCGACAATGAACATCCGACCCTTCCGTGAACGCGGCGCCTGCACTGCATGGCCCGCTTGTTCTCATCCAGGCACCACCATGATGCAAGCTGCCGACGACTCCATTCACGCCTTGGTCACCGACCTCGGCGTTCGCGCGCGCACCGCCTCCCGGGCCATGGCCCGCGCCTCCACCGCGGCCAAGAACGGCGCCTTGCAGGCCTTGGCCGGCTTGATCCGCGCGCACTCCGCCGAACTCCGCGACGCCAACGCGCAGGACCTGGGCGCGGCGCGCGCCGCCGGGCTGGAAGCGGTCTTCGTCGATCGGCTCAGCTTGGGCGAGAAAGCCGTTGCGCACATGGCTGCGAGCTGCGAACAGGTTGCCGCGCTGCCCGATCCCATCGGCGAGATGACGGATCTGCGCCGCCGCCCCAGCGGCATCACCGTGGGCCGCATGCGCGTGCCGCTCGGCGTATTCGGCATGATTTACGAGAGCCGCCCCAACGTCACCATCGAGGCCGCCTCGCTCGCCATCAAGTCGGGCAATGCCGTCATCCTGCGCGGCGGTTCCGAGGCCATCCACAGCAATCGCGCGCTGGCTGCATTGGTGGCGCTGGCGTTGGTGGAGGCCGACCTTCCTGCCGATGCCGTGCAACTCGTGCCCACCACCGACCGTGCTGCCGTGGGCGCGCTGATCACCATGCCGCAATATGTGGACGTCATCATCCCGCGCGGCGGCAAGGGGCTGATCGAGCGCATCAGCGCCGAAGCCCGCGTGCCGGTGATCAAGCACCTGGACGGCAACTGCCATGTGTACGTGGACGCCGAGGTCGATCTCGACATGGCCGTGCGCGTCACCGACAACGCCAAGACCCAGCGCTACAGCCCCTGCAACGCAGCCGAATCGCTGCTGGTGGCGCGGGCTTCGGCCGCGGCGTTTTTGCCGCGCATCGGCGCCGTGTTCGCGCAAAAAGGTGTGGAAATGCGCTGCTGTGCCGACAGCCGCGCCGTGTTGCGGGCCGTGCCCGGTGCCGCGCCGTTGCTGCGCGACGCCACCGAGGCCGACTGGGGCACCGAGTACCTCGCACCCATCATCTCCATCAAGCTGGTGCCAGACGTGGACGCGGCGATTGCCCACATCAATCGCTACGGCTCGCAGCACACCGACACCATCCTCACCGCCAACCACGCGCACGCCATGCGCTTCGTGCGCGAGGTCGATTCCGCCACGGTCATGATCAACGCCTCCACCCGCTTTTCCGACGGCTTCGAGTTCGGCCTGGGCGCTGAAATCGGCATTTCCACCGACAAGTTTCACGCCCGTGGCCCCGTCGGCCTGGAAGGCCTCACCAGCCAGAAATGGATGGTGCTGGGCGACGGCCAAATTCGGCTTTGAACCTCCCGAGCCCCAGCGCCGCTCTCCTCTCTACACCATGACACCCCAGCATTTCACCGGCATCCTGACTTTGCCCACCCTGCTGCGCATCACCGCGGCCATCGGCATGGGCGTCGGCGTGGTCAACGCTGCCGTCGCCGTCGGCATCTACTGGCGCGAGCTCGGTGCCGGCCAGGTGCTCGGGCTGTTTCTTGGCGCGGTGCTGTTCAATGCCCTGGCCCTGATGTTCGCCACCCTCGTGGGCTACTGGCCATACCGCGCGCTTGCACGGCGCAGGCGCTGGGGCTTGCATCGCGTCAGCCTGCGCCCGCTTGCGTCCTGAAGAATCGACCGAGCCAGCCCACGCTTTCCTCGCATCTGCCAACATCCCAAGCCGGGACCACCCGGCAACAGTGCCGCACCTTGCAGCCCTCTGGAGAACCAAGCATGAATTCCCGCGACCGCCTCAAACTTCTCGGCGCCGGCCTGGCCGGACTCGGTGTCACCGGCCGGGCCCAGGCCCAGAGCCAGGGCCCGGTGACGGCCAAGGCCATTTCCAACGAGCCCTGGAAGGTGGCGATGCAAATGAGCGACAGTCTGGAGCAGGCCTACGAGGGCTTGATCAACATCCAGAACGTGTTGCAGCTTGACCCCAAGATGCGTTTCATCGTCGTGGGCTACGGCAAGGCCATTTATTTTTTGCTCAACGGCACCAAGACCCCGCAGGGCGCGTTGTTCGAAGGGCTGATCGGTGACCTCGCCAACCAGGGCGTGCAGTTCAGGGCCTGCAACAACACCATGACCTTTCTCAACATCCCGAAGGAGCGTCTGGTGCTCGAAGCCACCATCGTGCCCGCCGGGGTGTACGAGCTTGTCAAGCTGCAGTCCGAGGGCTGGTACTACATCAAGCCTTGATGCCGCAGCTTGTCGTCTGCGCTCCCTCGCGCTTCCAGGCGAGCTCCCAGCAAGTGGGCAAGACGCCATCGCGCTGACTGGGCTACTTTGCCTGGCCAATCCCTGGCTGCCGACCAATCCCGAACAACCGACCGTTGGCGATCAACATCTGCGGGAACGAGGCCAGCACGGATTTCCGTCGAACGGGTGTTACGCCTGGTTGCGTTTCATGGCAAATGCTTGCATCATCGCCACAGGCTCTGCCTGAAGCTTTTGCCCTCGGTTGTCTGAGCCAGCACGTTCGATGGCTCCAATCCAGCCGCTGTCCCACAACACGACATCCATGTGAATTGAGGAACCTTGCCATGACATCCACGCCCACACCCACGCGCCGCAAGGTGCTGCTGGCTTCAGCCGCCGCCAGTGCTGCAGTGTTTTCAACCAGCGCCCGCGCCGCCGGGCGGGCGGATGTGGATGGTCCGGTCAAGGTGGTCTATCACATCACCCAGGGTGAGGCGCAAGCCTCACGCTGCCTGGGTAACGTGCGCAACCACCTCTCCGCCGATCCCACGGCCAAGATCGTGGTCGTGGGCAACGGGGCTGGCATCGACTTCATGCTCAACGGCGCGGTGGATGCCAAGGGTGCCGAGTATGCCGGCCTGGTCGGCGGCCTGGCTGCCCAGGGCGTGTCGTTCCGCGTCTGCAACAACACGCTCACCAATCGCAAGATTGCCAAGGATCGCGTGTTGCTCGACGCCACCATCGTCCCATCCGGCGTGTCCGAAGCGACCAATCTGCAATACCACGAGGGCTACGCCTATATCTGCCCTTGATGGTGTCATCGTGCGCACGCGCAGACCTCCTGGTTGTGGTTGACGCCATGCTTGCGGCGCTGCATCATCGCGCCGCGTGAACATCGCCATCGAAACCACCGCCACCACTCGGCCGGCCGCACCCTCGCCAACAGCCGCGCGGCGCTCCCTTCACCTTGACCTTCGAGCCGCGGCGGATTTGCTCGGTTGCGTCATGGCGGGGCAATCCCTCGCTTCGGCTCTGCCCCGGCTCGCCATCGCCGGGCGCTGGAGCGCTGCTGAGCGCGGCGCGGCGCAGGCCATCAGCTTCGAGGTTTTGCGTGGCCTGGGCCGGGCGCAGGCCTTGCTCGCCGCACTGCACTCCAAGCGCATCAAGCCTCCCGAACTCGAACAACTACTCCTGGTTGCCATCGCACTGTTCAGCGCCACCAGTGGACCGCACGGCGACTCTCCGAGCTCTTTGCCCCTTTATCCCGAATACACCTTGATCAACCAGGCGGTGCAGGCCTGTGCCTTGAGGCCCAAGACCCGGCATGGGCGCGGCCTCGTCAATGCCTTGTTGCGCCGTTTGCAAGCCGAGCGCGAAAACCTGCTGCAAACCGTGCTGCGGGCAGACCTTGCGCGTTACAACCATCCGGATTGGTGGGTGCAACGCATGCGCGCTGCCTACCCGCAGGAGTGGGACGACTTGCTGGACCTTGTCGCCCAGCGTCCGGCCATGACCCTGCGCGTGAATGCTCGCTGGGGCGACCGCAATGCCTACCTCGCCTTGCTGCGGACGCAGGGTATGCATGCCACCGCGCCCGACACTCCGGGACTGGACCAGGCGCTGATCCTGCACGGGCCCGTGCCGGTGCAGGACCTGCCGCTGTTCGAAGCTGGCGCCGTGAGCGTGCAAGATGCATCCGCCCAGTTCGCTGCCAGCCTGCTCGATGCCCATGACGGCATGCGCGTGCTCGACGCCTGCGCCGCGCCAGGCGGGAAAACTGCGCACATCCTGGAGCGCGCCGATTGTGAGCTGCTGGCGCTGGACCACGACGCCTCGCGTGCCGAGCGCATCGGTAGCGCGCTTGCGCGCCTGCGACTGCCTCAGGCGCGGATCGTGACAGCCAACGCCGCAGAAACGGCCTCATGGTGGGATGGCCGCGCGTTCGACCGCATCTTGCTGGACGCCCCTTGCAGCGCCTCGGGCATCGTGCGCCGCCACCCCGACATCCGCTGGCTGCGCCAGGATGGCGACATTTCCGCACTGGCCATGCAGCAAGCAGCGTTGCTGGAGGCGCTTTGGCCGCTTTTGGCCCCTGGCGGAAGGCTGCTTTACGCCACCTGTTCGGTGTTTCCCGAAGAGGGTGGCGAGCAAGCCGCAGCCTTCCTGCGGCGGCATGACGATGCGCTAGCATTGGCTGCGCCAGGACAAATCCTTCCGAGTCGTTCCCCAGAACGCGATGGGTTTTACTACGCTTTGTTTGCCAAGCGCACCGAACACTGAAGCCGCCCCTCTCGCATGAGCCGACCGCAGGCACCTGACCCCATTCGCCGCCGCGGACTCATCGCTTTGGGGGTGGCCTTGACCGCGGTCCTCTGGGCAGCGCCCGCCCGGGCGGCCACGGTCGACGCCCAGCCCTTGACTCTGGATCAAGAGGCGGATGGTCTCTACGTCAGCGCCACCCTGGTGTTTGCCCTGCCGCGTGCGCTGGAAGATGCGCTGCACCGTGGTATCCCACTGTACTTCCTGACTCGCATCGAGGTGGTGCGGGGGCGCTGGTGGTGGTTCGACGAAAAAATTGGTAGCGTCCAAGTTCTGACCCGGCTCGCCTACCAGCCGCTGCTGGAGAAATACCGCGTGTCCACCGGGGCGCTGCAAAAAAACTACAACAGCCTGGACGAGGCCCTCAGCCAGGTGCAGCACGCGCTGCATCTCAAAGTGGTTGATGCCAAGGACCTCGTGGTCGGGCAGAGCTACAGCGTGTACGCCAGTTTCGAGCTCGATTTGTCACAGTTGCCGCGCCCGTTTCAGATCAACGTCAGTTCCCAGGCCGACTGGCAACTGCAAGCCGATTTTCCCCGCGCCAACTTCACATGGAAACCACCACCGTCAACCGCATCACCCGGGTAGCCGCCTGGGCAGCGCTGGCCTCGGGCCTGCCGCTGGTGGTGTTCCTGGTGTTCCTGCTGGCGGTGTCCACCAAGAACACGCAGGCCATCAACCCCTATTTTGGCGTGCTGTACTGGATCAACATCGCCGTGGCAGGCCTGCTGTTGCTGCTGATCGTCGGCCTGGCCTCACGCTTGTTGTGGCGGCTGCGCCAGCGGCGTTTCGGCAGCCGTCTGCTGTTCAAGCTGGCCACGGTGTTCGTGCTCGTGGGCGTATTGCCGGGGGCGGTGATTTATGTCGTCTCCTACCAGTTCGTCGCGCGCAGCATCGAGACCTGGTTCGATGTCAAGGTCGAGCGCGCGCTCGATTCGGGCCTCAACCTCGGCCGCACCACGCTCGACGTCATGCTGGCCGACCTGCAGGCCAAGGGGCGTAATGTCGCCAGCCAGGTCATTGATGCCCACGGTGCTGTCTCTGCCGTGGAGCTGGAGCAGTTGTTGCAGCAGCTCGGCGTCGCGCAGGCCACGGTGTTCGACAGCAATGGCAACGTCCTGGCCACGGCAGGCGGCAATCCATTCGCCCTGGTGCCGGATCTGCCGGGCAATGAATCCATGCGCCAGCTGCGCCTCATGGGCCAACTCTCCAGCGTCGAGGGTGGTGACGACGGCATCGCCGGTGAGAACCAGAATCTCAAGCTGCGCGTGGTAGTGCCACTGCCTGCGCGCAGCTTGTTGCTGCCGGGGCACCAGCGTTATCTCATGCTGGTGCAGACCGTACCGTCGGCCATCTCCCGCAGCGCGCTCGAGGTCCAGCGTGCCTACGCCGAATATCAGGAGCGTGCGCTCGGCCGCGAGGGTCTGCGCCGCATGTACATCTCGACCCTCACCCTCACCTTGTTTCTCGCCGTGTTCGCCGCAGTGCTGATGGCCGTGCTGCTCGGCAATCAACTGGCACGCCCGCTGCTGCTGTTGGCCGACGGCATGAAAGCCGTGGCCGGAGGCGACCTGCGGCCGCGTCCTGAGTTGCGGTCGGCCGACGAACTCGGCACGCTCACGCGCTCGTTCAATGACATGACCGCACAGTTGGCCGAGGCCCGGCAACAGGCTGAAACCAGCCGACATGCACTCGAAGCCTCGCGGGCTTATTTGCAAAGCGTGCTCGACAATCTCTCGGCAGGGGTGCTGGTGCTGGGTGATGGCTTGCGCCTGACGCTGGCCAACCCCAGTGCCACGCGCGTGCTGCGCTTGCCACTGCAGGGGGCCATTGGCCAGACCATCGACAGCGTGGAGAGTCTCAAGCCCTTCGCCGCTGCCATCGATGCAGCCTTCCAGGAGCTTGCCGGCAGCGGCGGCGCCGACCACTGGCTTAAACAGATCGACTACACCCCGCAGGGCAGCGAGACCGCGCTGACGTTGCTGGTGCGCGGCGCCCGATTAGCCCTGCCCGGTCAGGCAGCCGCGGTGGTGGTGTTCGACGACATCAGCGAACTCATTTCGGCGCAGCGCTCGCTTGCCTGGGGCGAGGTGGCGCGGCGTCTGGCCCATGAAATCAAGAATCCGCTCACGCCCATCCAACTCTCTGCAGAGCGCCTGCAGATGAAGCTGCAGAGCAAACTCGCCGGCGCCGACCGCGACATGCTCGGCCGCGCCACCAACACCATCGTCAACCAGGTCACGGCCATGCGCCGCATGGTCGACGAGTTCCGCGACTACGCCCGCACACCGACCACCGAACTCGCACCGATGGACCTCAACGCGCTCGTGGGCGATGTGCTCAATCTCTACAGCGGCATGATTGCGCGCGACGGCGAGGAAGCCCCCCTGGTGCGTGCCGAATTGGCCCACGAGTTGCCTTGCATCGAGGGTGATGCCACCCAGATGCGCCAGGTCATCCACAATTTGCTGCAAAATGCACTCGACGCCGTCGCCGGGCAAGGGCATCGCGAGGTTTGCATTCGCACGGAGACCTTTCGTTCCGCCAACAGCGGAGCCCAGCGGGTGAAGCTTTCCGTGGTCGACAGCGGCCCGGGATTCAGCGAAAAAATCATCGCTCGTGCCTTCGAGCCCTATGTCACCACCAAGGCGCGCGGAACCGGACTCGGCCTGGCGGTGGTGAAGAAAATTGCCGAGGAACACCACGCGCGGGTCGAGGTGCAGAATTTGCCCACGTCAACCCAAGCGCATGGCGCGCGTGTATCTCTTATATTTCCCGCTGTGACATGCCCGGCGCCCGCAAGCGCTGCATGATGGCAAACCCGGAACACTCAGCGTATGGCAAGCATCTTGGTGGTGGACGACGAAATCGGCATCCGCGATTTATTGTCCGAGATTTTGAGTGACGAAGGCCACGCGGTCGAGGCCGCCGAAAACGCCCAACAGGCTCGCGAGGTGCGCCTGCGACACCAGCCCGATCTGGTGCTGCTCGACATCTGGATGCCAGACACCGATGGCGTCACCCTGCTCAAGGAATGGGCCAGCGCAGGTCAACTCACCATGCCCGTCATCATGATGTCGGGGCACGGCACCATCGACAATGCCGTGGAAGCCACCCGTATCGGTGCCATGGCCTTTCTCGAAAAACCCATCGCCCTGCAGAAACTGCTGCGCGCCGTGGAGCAAGGCCTGAGCAAGCCGGCACCCAAAGCCCAACAGGATGTGGCCTTGAGCGCGCTGGTCCCCAGCCCGCCCGAGCCACCGCCTCTCATCGCCGAACAATCGTTCACCCTCGACCGACCGCTGCGCGAGGCGCGCGACGACTTCGAGCGGGCCTATTTCGAATTCCACCTCGCCCGCGAGGGCGGCAGCATGACCCGCGTTGCCGACAAGACCGGCCTCGAGCGCACCCATCTTTATCGCAAGCTCAAACAACTGGGCGTCGACTGGGGGCGCACGGGGCGCAAGAACCAGGGCGCCAATCTTTCACCGCCCGTTGATGACGGCCGGTCGGAGTGATCGAGGTGCCGTCCACCAAGTCTTGATTTGTTATGATCATGGGTTTTGTTTGCAGCAGTTTTGCCAACAGCATGTCATTTCAAGCCTGTGCTCCGCGCCCAGCGCTCATATCCAGTTTTCGGCCAGGTAGCTCAGTCGGTAGAGCAGCGGATTGAAAATCCGCGTGTCGGCGGTTCGATTCCGTCCCTGGCCACCAAAATTCAGCGCCCAACTGTTCTCAGTTGGGCGTTTTCATTTGTGCTTCCCGCACGACACGCGGGGTTCCCGCACATTCTGCGTGTGCGACCCGGGGCCTGTGGACTGGCAGGAACATCCCAGGTTGCCCTCGGTTCCGCCCTCTCTTCTCTCGAAATCGGCGCTAACTTCTTCGCCGTGGCACACGCAGACGGCGTTGTTCGTCAACCACTTATGCGTGCGCCGACGGGAATGGTTGGCTCGCGGGTTTGCACGAGCAAAGCAGAACGGCAAACCCGCGAGGCCAGCCTCCACGTCAGCCCTTGGGCGGGAACGGATCGTCACCGTAGCTGTTGCGCTCACGGATCTGGCCGTTCCGCCCTTGGATAAGCATCTCGCTCTGCTGGTTGATGGCGATGCCCCGCGCACGGTCAATCGCCTGTTGCTGCGTGCCATGGATGGATGTGAGGCGGTCGTTGCCTTCTCCCCGCACACCCCACTGATCACCGCCGTTGATGGGTACGACCCATTGGTTCTTTCCGCTCATTTCAATCTCTCCAAAAAAATGAAAAAGTCAGGCTCTTGAAGTCGGCGCGAGCCAGGCGCTTCGGTGCTGAATTCATGTCATGACGGTTGCCCCCTTTCCCGCTGCCGCACACGGCATCGCATACAGTCCAGCGCGTTGCTGCGTGACGACGAGTGCCCCGTAGGCTGCCAGTCGAGCCTCGTGCTCCGGCTTGCCCTTGTCCTTCGACTTGATCTTGAACAGGTCAATCGGCTTGTCGCTCTTCTGGCCAGCGCGCTGCATGATCCTTTCTCCGTCCACCTCGACTCCCTTGAACGACCACAGCGACTCGAACACCTTGGCCTGACCATCGGTGAACCGGATCGGCGTGGCCTGCACGTCCGGCAGCGTCGCCCACTTGAAGTCGGCCGCGAACGGCCCGTTCACTGGCGAGGCCGGATCGGCCACTGCTGGCGCTGCAGACGGTGCCGAAGGGATGAACGAGATCCCGCCGCCATAGAACGTGAATCGTTCTTCCAGCGCCAGCCATTCCACTCCTGAGCCGAAGGGCGATCCACGAGTCGTGCGCGGCCTGGGAGTGATGACTCGGATGTTGCTACCCGCAACTCGGACACGATCCAGCAAGGTCGGCTCATGCAGCACTCTCGTCAGATCTCGGGCCAGCACGACCGGAGATCTGCGGGCGTTACCGAGCCGCCAAGCACCGTCGCCCAAGTCATCTACGTCGTCGCGACTCTCGATGTCGAGCGCGAGGCGCATTTTCTGCCGCAGCCAGTCTTCATCCAGGGCTAATGCCGCACCATCGATTGCCTCGACCGGCACCTGGCCACACTCCGGGCAACGGCAGATCCGACCGCCCCGGCCATCACTCCAGACCTGCGCCCGATGCTGCTGGCAGTGGGGGCAGAGCACAAAAGACTGATCCAGCACTGCTGGCCTGACCGTTTTGCCGAGCACAGACAAAGCAGATACCTCGCGTGGCGACAGCGTGGCACGCAGTACCGGCGTGCCGCCCGCGAACAGACGGCAAACCAAGGCCCAGGCATCGTGCGTCGCCATTGATCAGTCCTCGTAGGCCGATGATGAACTGACTGCGTCGGTCTCTGGCGGCAATTCCTGGGCACTGAGGGTCTGGCCCTTCTGCAAGATGCCCACCGCGACAAGGTAACCCTCCAGTTGCGCCTGCATCTTGGCGTCGAACTTGTGCAGGTTCAGCCGCCCTTTGCTGGTCACTTCGATGGTGACCACCTTGGGGCGAGTCCTGCCCGGCTCGGGCGGGTAATAGAGATTGACCTGCGCCGCCGTCACCGTCCACTGCCCCTCCAACGGGCCCGGCAGCTTCTCCTTCAGCAAATCGTGCACCGAGCGTTGCTGGCTGGATTGCATCGCCGTGCATTCGATCTTTAGCGCCGTGTCAGGGCTGAGCAGGGTGAGTGCCTTCAACTGAACCATCGAGAAGCCGTCCTCGAACGCATCCGGCACATCGAACCCGGTGCGCAGCATCGACAGATCCAGAGTCGGCGACTTGATCTTGTGAGCGCTTGCTTTCACGCCCAGCACATGCTCCGCGAAGGCCTCGACCAGCATTTGCTGATACTTTGCCCCGCCGCGCACCAGCGTGCGCACGACACCGGTGGACTTGGCGTACTCCAGCACCATGTGAATGTTGGGGTTGCCGACCCGGCGCTTCAGGGTCGCTCCCTCGAACTCCAGGCGCAGCATCGCCATGTCCTTGACATGGACCGACAACAGGAACACCCCCGGACTGCGCTCGACCAAGTGCGCCACGCTGCCGTCTCCGCATTGCAGTTCGCGCTTGTAGAAAGCCGAGATGGCATGACGCAACGCTGTCAGATTGGCATCCGAACCGTTCGGTTGGCGTTTCAAGCCAAGGTCGTATTGCTGCGTCTGCTGCCCATGCTGTTCCCAAAAGCTGAAGTCATAGGCGCGCTCGAACAGCGTCGGGTGGTGGACGTATAGCCAGAAGGAACGGTGGACGTCACTTGCACACAGTGCCAAGCCCGCCAGCGCAGCACCATCGGCCACGGCCGCCTCAAACATCGCCTGCTTGCCTGCCGCATCGCCCAACTGAACGCTGGCCATGAGGTTGGCTGTCATCCGGTCGCGGGCAGCAATGTCGGGCCAGACCTTAACCGCTTCGACCAGAAACTGACTGGTCTCAGGTGTGTCATCCCAGGCAAAGCCATGGGGCACCGGCAGGCTGTGGGTGGTCAGGAAGTCGCGCAGCGTGGCATCCACCGGCAGCTCGAGCATCACGTCGACAAAGGTCTTCTTCATCTTGATCGTCCTTTCTGGATCGGCGTCGAAGGTCTGCGACCGATGTACGGACTGCACTGGCCAGCGACTGGGTTACTGAACACGCGCCTCGCACAAGTAAAGTAGCGAGATACAAGCGCGATTCTGAGCCTCAGATTTCCGCTTGTCAATCATGGCGGCACATCTAGACCTCATTTGTATCTCGCGGCTATACTGGCGGTCTTATTTTTGTTAACTGACTGTTTTCCCCTACAGGAGCACCGCTATGGCTTCAGCGTTTGGAGCACGCCTGCGACGCTTACGCGAGGCGAAGAAATTGACCTTGCAACAGGTCGCCGACGCGGTCGGCTGTACCAAGGCGTACATATGGGAACTGGAGATGAAGGATGGCCAGCGCCCTTCTGCCGAGCGAATTCAGGCGATAGCCAAGGTGCTGGGCGTGACGATGGAGGATGTGATGGGGGAGCCCGTCGATCAGGTTCCCCAAGCCAGTCCAGAAGATGTGGCCTTCTTCCGCGAGTACGCTGGAATGACGGACGAGGAGAAGGATCGCTACCGTCAGGCCCTCAAAATCATGTTCCCTGACAAGAGCTAAGGCGGTCTGACAATTGAGCGCATCCCAGCCCCTGACCGGTTCCATCGCGGCCAGCACTGTCTTGAGATGGTTGCGAGCCTGGCACGCCGACGGCATGCCGGATGCCGTGGATCTGGAAGTCGTCCGGCAGATGCTTCCAGAGACGCCTTACGGCAAAGGGGTGCGGCCTGGCAATGCTCACCAGCAGACTGCGAATGTGCTGGTCATCCCACACCCATCCACGCTGAAAATCCGGTAACTGAATCTTCGCCTTGACGATTTCGGCAAGGATCTCTGGCAATAGCCGCTTGGTGCTGTCGAAAGTGCTCATTGTTTTGCCTTCGTCCTCACTTCACCAAATCCATCAACTTGTCGAAGCTCTTCACTACGTCGTACTTGACCTTTTCAGGGGCGTACTTCCGGTTGATTTCGTCGAAGAACTTGCGGGCGCATTCGATCTTGGTTTCCTCGATCTTCGTCAGCTGCATCGTTGACATGGACCCTTTGGTCTCCGCAACGAAATAGACATGCTTGACGGCACCCTCTTTGAACGAAATTGCCCAGTCAGGGTTGTAGTCACCCACCGGCGTCGGGATCAGGAAGCCACGGGGTAACTTGGCGTACACGACCACTTCGGTGCAGGTGTCGAGCGTCTCAACGAATTTACGCTCGATGCCGGAGTCCGTGATCACATAGTCGTAGATGTGCCGCTTGAGCTTGTCACCGGCCTTGCTGAAGTCCTGCTTGGTCTGACCTGCGGTGAAGATGTCGATATCGAACTTGTCCTCGACCGGGTCGTAGGCCAAGTGTTCGATGATCATCGTTGCCTTCTGCTCGTTGATCAGTCGCACGGCTTCGGCGATGAAGCTCTCGGGATTGGTGCGAAACTGTGCGAACACCGCGACGCTGATTCCTTTCAGGATGTCTGCCGTCGTGCGTCGCGTCAATTGCGTGCCTTCAGCGATCTTGCCGATGAGGTCGTACTTCACTGCCGAGTGAATCGAATGCACGTTCTTCTCGGTTTCAGTGGCCTTGAGCACGAATGCTTCACCATCTTTCAGACCGTCGTAGGTCACCTGGGCAGCCTGCTCGCCGGTTTGAATCGTGTACTGCAACGGCGTCACGCGAAGGCTCTTGTCCAGTTCGGCAACGGCCTTCTTCACCAACTCCGCTGAATCAAAGTCAACGCTGTAAGCCGCCTTGCGATTGATCCGGTTCCAAAGCTCCTTGAACTCCTGTTTGTCGAAGTTGCTGTTGAGCGGGTTCTTCTTGGGGCGA
>DAIAZB010000064.1 GCA_027443745.1 Thiomonas sp.
GACGGGCTGCGTTCGGGGGGCATAATCCAAGACCGAACGCAGCCTGAGCGCAGCATGACCACATCTCGCGAGACGCATGAACAAACCGGCGCGCGCCACACCACGCTGATCGCAGTCGCGCAACTGCAGCAGGCCTCGGCCGGCGTTTTCGTGGCCGATTGCAGCCACGAACTCTCCGATCCGGGCGCCGGCGAACGCGACTACGCCGGCGGCCATATCCCCGGCGCCATCCACATCCACCTCGACCGCGATCTGGCCTCGCCGCCCAACGGCAGCAATGGCAGGCACCCCTTGCCGGATCGCGCCGCGCTCGCCGATCTGTTGGCCCGACGTGGCCTACGCCGCGGCCAACAAGTGGTGGCTTACGACCGCGCCCAAGGGCCCTATGCGGCGCGGCTGTGGTGGCTGCTGCGCTGGTTGGGCCACGACCGGGTGGCGGTGCTGGACGGCGGCTGGCAGTCCTGGGTGGCGGCGGGAGGAGCAACTCAGACAGGCAGCCCCGCACCACAGCAGCACGGCGATTTCACACCCGGACCGAGCCTGGCCCAGTTTGTGCATCTCGACGACATCGCCGCCAATCTGCAGCATCGCCAACGCCTGCTGGTGGATGCCCGTTCGCTGCAGCGCTACAGCGGTGATGGCGAGACCCTGGACCCCAAAGCCGGTCATATCCCCGGTGCCGTTTGCCGTTTTTTCCGCGACAACCTGACAGACGATGGCCGCTTCAAGCCGGCGCAGGATCTGCGCACCGAATGGTTGGCGCTGCTGGGTCGACGCAAACCGCACGAGATCGTGAACCAGTGCGGCTCGGGCGTTTCCGCCTGCCACAACATCCTGGCGCTGGAGCATGCCGGGCTCGGTGGCTCGGCCTTGTATCCGGGTTCGTGGAGTGAATGGTGCGCGGACCCGGATCGCCCCATGGCCCGCGGCGCCGAACCGTAGGCATCGTCCCCTGCTTCGCGGGGCTGAATCAGCCAACCCGAATCCAGCTCTGACAAAGTTTGCACCAGATCAAACCGCTCGTCAGTTTGACGGCGCAAGATATCGTCGTATTCGGATCTTTCACCCAGGCGAGGAGAACGCGATGTACACGATGATTCTGGTTCCCACCGACGGCTCTGAAACCGGTGCCAAGGCCATCGCTCCAGCGGTACGACTGGCGAAGCTGTGTGGCGCGACGATCGTCGGCATGACGGTGACCGACCCCTACCCCTATTCCGGCCTGGCCGAATCCGTGCCCATCACGGCCGACACCTACCGCGCCAGTATCGACAAGGCTGCCGAGGCCGCACTCCAACCTCTGGCGGATGCCTGCAAAGCGGCCGGCCTGGCCTGTGACTGCGTCGTGGCCGAAGATATCCACCCCTGGAAAGCCATCCTCGATGTCGCCAAGGACAAACATTGCGACCTGGTGGTGATGGCCTCTCACGGCAGACGCGGCATGCAGTCCCTGCTGCTCGGCAGCGAAACACAAAAGATCCTGACGCACTCGCAGTTGCATGTTCTTGTGGTGCGCTGAGCCGGACCCTCAAGACCGTCCGCAGCGCCCCGGCTCAACCAACCTCAGGAGATCGCCATGTTCAATCACGTTCTCATCACCACCGACGGCTCCGAGCTTTCCGAGCGTGCCATTCCCTTGGCCATCGAGCAGGCCAAGCTGAACGGGGCGCGCATCACGGCGGTGTCCGTGGTCGACCTCTACCCCTACATCGGTGCGATCGAAGTCATGCCCACCGGCATCGAAGGCTGGCAGGAGGCCATTCGCGCGCAGGCCGATGCGGCAGTGCAAAAAGTGGCGGACGCCGCCAAGGCTGCCGGCATCCCCTGCAACACGGCGGTGCAGGAAGACACCCAGGCCTGGCGCGGGCTTCTGGCCGTGGCCGAACGCGAACACTGCGACCTGGTGGTGATGTCATCCCACGGCCGCGGCGGTCTGACCTCCGCGCTGCTGGGAAGCCAGACCGCGCGCGTGCTGTCGCACAGCAAACTGCCGGTCCTGGTGGTGCGTTGACCAGGGCCCGTCGCCAACGCGATCAGCTCTCGCTCGGCACCGGGCCGAGCAGGCCCGGCAAGCTGGCGCAGGCCCCGTCCTGCGGCGGGAATGGCGCCCCCAGTGCCACGACTTTGTTGTTTTCCAACCAGGCCAGAGCCCGCTTCCAGCCATCCTTCGCCGCCTCGGCGTTGTAGCTGGAGCGGTAGTCGGCATGAAAGCCGTGGCCGGCGTCGGGGTAGACCACGATCTCCGAAGCCTTTGCCGCCTTGTCGCCCTCGGCCAGGACCTTGCGCATCTCGGCGATGGACTCCTGCGAAATGCCAGGATCCTTGCCGCCGTATAGCCCCAGAACCGGCGCTTTCAGGCTTCTCGCAATATCGATCGGGTTGCGCGGTGTGAGCGGCCCGGTGCTGCCCACCAATCGCCCATACCAGGCCACCCCGGCCTGCACCGGTGCATGCGCGCAATAGAGCCAGACGATGCGCCCGCCCCAGCAAAAACCGGTGATGCCCACGTGCTCAGCCCGACCACCGTTGGCAGCGGCCCAGGCGCGACAAGCGTCGAGGTCTTGCAGCACTTGGGCATCGGGGACCTTGGCGATGACGTTGCTCATCACCTCGGCGATCGTGCCGTAGGCCATCGGGTCGCCCTCGCGCACGAAAAGGTCGGGTGCCAGCGCCAGATAACCCTGGTGCGCAAAGCGCCGCGCCACATCGGCGATGTAATCGTGGACGCCGAAAATCTCGGACACCACCAGCACCACCGGCAGCTCGGTCTTGCCTTGGGGCTGGGCGCGGTAGACCGGTATCTTTTGCCCGCCGGACTCGATCATCACATCCCCCGCCAGCAGTCCTTCACTACTGGTGTGGATCGCCGTCTGCGCCATCACGGGTCCGGCTGCTGCAGCGAAGCCCACCCCCAGCGCGGTGCGTACAAAGTCGCGTCGCGACACGCCGTCAGTACCGCGACCGCCGGGGCCTGCGTTCAGCAGACTGTTCCCATCGGTTTGCAAATCCGTATTCCGCATGCTCGTCTCCTGGGTTGAAGTCTTCCCAGTGTCGGCACATGTTGCAGGATGTGTCAAGACCGGGAATGCCGGCAGCTCAATGCGCCAGCTCCCAATTCAGGCCCATCCCCAGTTCGGCCACCAGAGGCGCAGACAACTGTGCGACGCCGGCCATCAGACGCGGAATGTGCTCGCGCACCCAGGGCGCCTCGTCTTGCGGCACTTCGAGCACCAGTTCGTCGTGCACCTGCATCACCACGCGGCTGCGTCGGCCCTGCTGCGTCAGCGCCCGGTCAACCGCGATCATCGCCATCTTGATCAGGTCGGCAGCCGTGCCCTGCATCGGCGCATTGATCGCGGCGCGCTCCGCACCAGCGCGGCGCGGGCCGTTGGGTGAGTTGATCTCGGCCAGCCACAAGCGCCTGCCGAACACGGTTTCCACATAGCCCTGGGCCTTGGCCTGGGCGCGGGTGCGGTCCATGTAGTGCGCCACGCCGGGGTAGCGGGCGAAATAGCGGTCGATGTAGAGCTGCGCCGCGCTGCGCTCCAGGCCGAGATTGCGCGCCAACCCGAAGGCACTCATGCCGTAGATCAAACCGAAATTGATGACCTTGGCCATGCGCCGCTGCTCGTTGCTGACCTCGATGGGGGTGACGCCGAAGATTTCGGACGCGGTGGCACGGTGGATGTCCTCCCCCTGCGCAAATGCCTCGAGCAGGCCCGCATCCTGCGACAGATGGGCCATGATGCGCAGTTCGATTTGCGAATAGTCGCTTGACGCGATGAACCAACCCTCGGGCGCGACGAAGGCCTCACGGATGCGCCGCCCCTGTGACGTGCGCACCGGGATGTTCTGCAAATT
>DAIAZB010000065.1 GCA_027443745.1 Thiomonas sp.
CCAAAGCTGACACAGCGCACCGCTCGGGGCAGAGACTGCAACGAGGCGCTCACCTGTCGCATGGAGCGTCGATCACGCGTGCGTCAGACGGCTAGCCGCCTTTGAACCTCAAGAGCCACTACTGAGTGAAGAGAGGCAAGATGCAGTACTATTAAGCAACTTGATGCAAGTTGATGTCATACCCCCATGAGCCGCCCTGTAGCTGCCGAAATCAAACGAGTGACTGTCACGCTGCCGCAGCGACAACTCGACGCGCTGCAAGCGATCGCTTCACGCGAGGATGTGAGCGTGGCGTGGCTGGTGCGCAAAGCCGTGGACAAACTGCTGCGTGAAGGGCCTGAAATGCCTGTGGCGAATCCCGCTCAGCCTTCCAGGAGGCGCAAGGAATGAACGACACGACGAGCCAGCCGAGCTATACCGTTGCCCGCTTTTGGCGCTGCGCCCTTCAGGTCAACCCGTCCGGGTATCAATCGAAGTACCGAGGCACCGAACACGGGCTCGACGAAGCCACCTACAACCAGCAGTTGCTCGACCACTGCCTGGCACATGACATCAAGGTCGTCGGCATCGCGGATCACGGCAGCGTCGATGCCGTCGATGGCTTGCGCCGCTTTCTGGAGCCACACGGCATCGTCGTGTTTCCCGGCTTTGAGATCGCGTCCAGCGAGAAGATCCATATGGTGTGCCTGTTTCCTGAAGGCACGACCAAAGACCAGTTGAACCGCTACCTGGGCCGTCTTGATCTGACGGACGTCCAGGACACGGTATGGCCATCGGGCAAGACCTGTCTCGACCTAGCGCAAACCATCTTTGACCTAGGCGGCTTCTGGTATGCGGCGCACATGACGGGCGGCAATGGATTGCTGCGCCTCAATCAGGATGGCGGCGGGCTGGTGCATATCTGGAAGACCGAGGCATTGGTGAAGGCCGGCCAGATCCCAGGGCCTCTGCAGGACTTGCCACCGAACTACAAGGACATCGTCCTCAACAAGAACCCTGCCTACCAGCGCGACCATCGCATCGCGCTGCTGAACGCTAAGGACGTAGCCAAGCCGGAGGACATCGCTGATCCATGCGCCAGTTGCTGGATCAAGATGACGCGGCCAAGCTTCGAGAGCTTCAGCACAGCGTTCAAGGACCCGGAGTCACGTATCCGGCTTGGCGCCCTGGCTGACGCCCACTACTCGCGGCTGAAGAACCTGCGCTTTCATGGGGGCTACCTGGATGGCATCAGCATCGAGCTATCGGCGCACCTGAACGCAGTGATCGGCGGACGCGGCACCGGCAAATCGACCTTGATTGAGTTCCTGCGCTACGTGCTCGATGCGCCGCCGCGCGCGGCGTCCGCTCGTAGGCAGCACGATGAAATCGTCAAAGCCAATCTCGGCGCGGGCGGTCGTATTGAACTGGAGGTTGTCTCACGAGCGCTGCATGGCGGGCGCTATCTGGTTTCCCGCCGCTACGGCGAACCGCCCATCGTCAAGGATGAGCAGGGGCAGGTCTCCAAGCTGCACCCGCGCGATCTGCTACCCCGCATCGAGATATACGGCCAGAACGAGATTTTTGAACTGGCTCGCGACCCCGCAAGCCAGACGGCGATCCTGAATCGCTTCCTGCCAGGCGGCACCGCGTTGACCAGCGAGTTGGCGGCTATCGCCAAACGGCTCACCGAGAACCGCGAAAAGCTGCTGGGCGCAACCCGGCAGAAGGATGAATTGCAGGCCCAGGTCGGGCGATTGCCCAAGCTGACCGAACAGGTGCAACAGTTCAAATCGCTCGGCCTGGAAAGCAAGCTTGTGCTCGTGCCACTGCTTGAACGAGAACGCCAGCTTTCAAAACGTGTCAATGAAGAGCTTGGTCGCGTTGGCGAAGGACTGTCGGCGCTGGAGGATAGCCTTCCCGACACGACATTCCTCAGTGAGAAGGCGCTTGAGGGGCTGCCGCACGCGCCCATTCTCGCCGCCATGCGTGCGGCACTGGACGCGCTTGGCAAGGATTTCACGACAAACATCACCGCTCTGCGTAAGCTGCTTGCCGCCACTTCCGTGACAGCCGAAGGTCAACAAGGGCAGTTGAAGACCCAACTCGATGCGGAATCGGAGTCCCTAGAAAAAGTCTTTTCCACCCTGCCGGCGTTCGCCGGAAAGCCCGGCCGCGACGTCGGCCGTGCGTATCAGGAACTGTTGCGCGAGATCGAGTCGATTCGGCCCAGCGAGAACCGTGTGGGAACCGTGGACAAGCTGCTGGCCGAGCTGGAAGCTCAGCGCAGGAATCTTCTGGACGAGTTCTATCGTCTTCGGGATCAGCGCAGTGACGAACTTCGGACAGCCGTCAAGAAGCTCAATCGCAAACTCGACGGAAAGCTCCGGTTGAATCTGAAAATCGGTGGACAGCGCAAGGCTTTGAAGGAGTTTCTGTTACAGGTGCCGGGGCTCGGCGAGAAAAAACTCGCATGGATCGAACAGTCGGGCGACGATTTGACCGTGCCCGCACTGGTACAGGCCATTCGCGGCGGCGAAGAGACCATCAAGACCTTGACCGGGGATTGGGGCATGCAGAACTCAGTCGTCGAAACCCTCGCACGACTGGATCGCAGCCTGGTTCTTGAACTCGAAGAGATCGACCTTCAGGACCGCATCCTGATCGAACTAAATATCGCGCACCAGGGCGATGTGTTCAAACAGCTAGCGCAGTTGTCAACCGGCCAGCAATGCACGGCCATCCTGCATCTTCTGCTTCTGGAGAACGACGACCCGCTCATCATGGATCAACCGGAAGACAACCTGGACAACGCATTCATCGCCGAGCGGATCGTCACGCAACTGCGTAGTGCCAAGACGGAGCGCCAGTTCCTGTTCGCCACGCACAACGCAAATATCCCGGTGTTTGGTGATGCGGAGTGGATCGGGATCTTCTCAGCTACGGATTCCCACGCCGAGATGCCTGCACAAGCCCAGGGCTCCATTGATGTGCCGGAGATCCGCGAGCGCGTCGCCGAAATTCTCGAAGGGGGCCGGGAGGCGTTCTCCCAGCGCAAGGAAAAATATGGCTTCTAGCGAGAACAGAAGATGCTGAGAACCGAACTGCTGGAAATCATCGCGAATGGCGAGAACTCGGGTGTGGAGTTCAAGCGCGACGACATTCGTCCCGAACAACTCGCCAAAGAAATCGTCGCGCTAGCGAACCTGCGGGGCGGGATGGTCCTGCTCGGCGTCGAGGACGATGGCGCCATATCCGGCATTCAGCGCGATGACCTCGAAACATGGGTCATGGACACCGTCTTCGGCCGCTATGTCCATCCGCTGCTGCTGCCGTTCTACGAGGTCATTACCTTCGACGATGGCAAGCGCGTCGCCGTCGTCTCGATCGCTACTGGCACATCCAAGCCCTATGTGCTCCGACACAACGGGCGCGAAGACATCTATGTGCGGATCGGAAGCACGTCACGCCTGGCCACCCGAGAGCAGCAAGCGCGCCTGTTTGAAAGCGGCGGCATGCTGCATAGCGAAATGCTGCCAGTCTCGGGTGCGGCCTTTGAAGCACTCGATCGAGAGCGTCTCCAGGACTATCTGTTGACGCTGGCGGGCGACCGCGAGTTGCCCGGAACGGATGAAGCATGGCTGCGTCGCATGGTCGGCTTGGGATTCATGACGGAGACAGGCGTTGATATGCCTGTCTGCACGATTGCGGGCCTCATCCTGTTCGGTCGCACGCCGCGTCGCTTCCTTCGTCAGGCGGGCGTGCGCTGGATGGCGTTCAATGGGAACGACAAGACCTATCAGGCGCTTGACGACACGATCATGGACGGCCCTCTTGTTGGCCGCTTCGGTTCGCAAGGCGGCTCCCGGGAATTGATCGAACGGGGACTGATCGAAGACCTGATGGACAGGATGCACCCATTCGTCAGCGTCGAAGGCGAGGTGCTGGCCGATGGTTTGCGCCGGCAGCGGACATGGCACTATCCGCCCGAAGCAATGCGCGAGTCGCTCATCAACGCACTGGCCCACCGCGACTGGACGCGCGCGCTGGAGGTCGAAGTCGTGTCATATGCCAACCGACTAGAGGTTCTGAGTCCCGGCGCGCTCCAGAACTCCATGACCATTGAAAAAGTGCTGGCGGGCCAGCGATCCCCTCGCAACCCGATCATCGTGGAGGTGTTGCGTGACTACGGCTACGTGGATGCCCGCGGCATGGGCGTGCGCAACAAAATCGTCCCGCTGATGCTCGAAGGCAACGGTGTTCGTCCCGATTTTGAAGCCACCGAGGATTACGTGCGGGTCGTGTTGCCCAGGTCCGCCTGAAATCCATAGGGGCGTTTTTTCTGCCGGGTCAAAGGCATCGATCGAATCTCAATAAGCATTGCCGGTCGCAAGCATGCCTATTGAGCCCCAGCGAAGGGCGAAGCGCAGGAGGCCGAGTTGATTGGATAGGCGACGCTCCCGGCGACCGTTGAGCGCCTCGTTGCAGGCGCTGCCACGAGCGATGCGCGGTGTCAGCTTTGGCCGAATTACAGTCTTCCGTCTTCAGCGCTGTCAAAGTCACGCTCACAGCAGATCATCACCGTTGCGCTTTCGCTTCGGCGACCCGCGCCGTGACGTCGGCGAGATAACTCGCAGCCTGTGCCTTCGTTGTGATTGACTGCGCACGACTCACGATCGCGTCCCGCTGATCCGGGGAAGAAAGATCGGCGTCATGGCGCATCGCGATATGAAGGAATACAGGCGTATTGCCTACATCGGCGGGTTCATCGGTCGCGGTCGGAACGTCGGCCGGCGGCGGGGCGCTTGGAATGGGCGCCGGGAGCTGCTCGGGGCAGTCGTTACGGGGTGCCTCGAGCGTCAACAGCGAGGTGACGGAGTTCGCGGCTTCGTCCCTTGCCGTCAGATGGGGCAGCCCAAAGATCTCTTCGAGCGTCTTGGGGATCGAGCTGTGGTCATAAGCTCGATGGTCGATCGTGCCTTCCGGGATGAGTGGCGACACGATGACGGCCGGCACCCTGACGCCGAGCTGCGTGAAGTCGAAGCCGTGCTTGTTGTACTGGGAGCCGGGTCCGGCATCGCCTGGCGCAACGGCCGGTCCTGGTTTGACGTGGTCGTAAAAGCCTCCATGCTCGTCCCAGGTGATGATCAGCAGGCTGCTCTCCCAGTTGGGCGACGCACGAACGGCTTCGTAAACCTGCTTGATCAGGCGCTCGCCGCCTTCAACGCCGTCCATCGGGTGTTGCGAGGTGCCGCCGCGGAAGGTTCCGGAAATCGCGTCGCCGTAGTCAGGCTCGATCCAGGTCAATCGATACGGATAGCTCCCGGATTGCAGATCCCGGGCCAGTTCATCGATGTCATGGATATCGAAGACGGAGATGCCTTTCAGCGCGCTGACCATCGGCACATGGCCGCCCGAGTAGATTCGCCAGGCGTTCTCCGGGAATTGGGCCTTGAGCGCGTCGAAGATAGACCCGTTCTTGTAGGTGAGCCCGTCGACGCCGTCCCAGGTCAGGAGTTCGGCGTTCGCGGGGCTGTGATCGAGGCCGCTCGATGAGGCGCCCATCGCGAAGAGCCGGTTCGGGAACGTCGGGCCGGGCAGGGACGCGTGCCAGCCGTCGCAGACCGCGAAGCTTCGCGCCAGAGCGTTGAGGACGGGCAATTTCGCCGGCGCGAATCCTTCCATGATCTGGCCGAGGTTTCCGGCGGCATCGCCTTCGTCCTTGGTGTGCGACTGGGCAAAGTCGCTGACAAAACCGATATTTTGAACCGGAGGGTAGGGTTTGCCGGCTTCGAATACCGCGTCAACGCCGCAGAGTTGCTCGAGGACATCGGTGAACTCATGCGCGGGGTCGACCAGGATCGGCTCGTCGAACGTCGCCCCGACCTTGTACCTTTTCCCCTGATATTCGTTGAATTCGTCGCCCGTCGGCCCCACGATCGAAGTCGGGCTCGGTGGGTTGGTACCGGCTTCTACGCCCGTGATGTTCGAGAAGCCGAGCATGTGATCAAAGGAGCGGTTTTCAAGCAGCAGGACAAAGACGTTCGTGATCGAGTCGTTGCCGGCCATGCTGCCCCCACGGTGTGCTTGGAAGAGATCGCGTCCCACGCCGGCCTTGCCGAGCCTCAGCGGCCGGTGAGCGACGCGTGTGCAATGTGCGCAAGGGATAAAAAATACGTTAACGCAATCGACAAAGGTGTAAGTGAAGGGAATAGCGGTAACGGCAAGCGTCGACCGCGACCGTGAATTGACGGGCGACTATGGATGCGACGGCAGCTCGTCGGCGCTGGTTGTTGCCTTTGACGCAGCCGGATGGCGGTTGGCAGCCCCGCCACTCGCGGCGACCGTGCGCAGTTCCTGCTGACGGCGTTTCAGGGCTAGCGCGATTCACGCCACGTGAGCGTTTCGGCGCCTAGCCGTCACAAGTTGCTGGGTCGTGCGCAGCGCCGCCGAATACCTGGCAGAAGCCAGTACGCGCTGGCCAAGGCCATCGGTGTGCCGCCGCGGCGCATCAACGAGATCGTCAAGGGACAGCGATCGATCACGGCCGACACGCTGGTGCGCCTGGCGGCGTTCTTCGGGACCGATGCGCAGAGCTGGATGAACCTGCAGACCCATTGCGACACGGAGTTGGCCAAGGAGCGCATCGGTACCGAGTTCCTGGCCGAGATCCAGTTTCAAGGCCCGCGTGGTTCACGCCACTCGGGCTTATTGGCGTCTGAGGTCATCGTTCGGGCGAAGGTCGCCGGTTCCGAGACCCGCAAGGATGTGTCGACAGATCCAGACCTTTGTCGCATCCACGGAAGCTCAGGCAAGCAGCAACGCAACATCGAGCCGCTCTTGACATGTATGCCACCGGGTGGCATAGTTTTGCATGCGTCGCGTTTTCAAGACTCGTCACTTCGCGCGATGGTCGCGCAAAGCTGTGCTGACGGACGCGGCGTTGTGCCAAGCCGTGGATGAGATGTTGAACGGCTTGATCGATGCCGATTTGGGTGGCAACGTGCTCAAGAAACGTGTCGCGATGCCTGGGCGGGGCAAGAGCGCGGGCGCACGCGTCCTGGTCGCCACGCGCAAGGCTGACCGATGGTTCTTCGTGTTCGGGTTCGAGAAGAACGAGCGCGCGAGCGTTTCGCCAACTGAGCTTGAGGCGCTGCAAGAACAGGCGCGTGCGTTGTTGGCGCTGTCGGGTGTGCAATTGGACGCCGCAGTGGAACACGGAGCGTTACAGGAGGTCTGCCATGACGGCCAAGCAGAAGGCGAAAAGTCGCATCCTTGAGGCGGTCCACGAGACGGCGCAGGATCTGCATCGTCTCGGGTTCATCGACAAGCGCAAGCAACGCAAGTTCGATGCGCTGTGCCTCGAGCCCATCCCAAGCTATGACGCCGAGCAGATTCGCGCGCTGCGCGAGCGGGTCAAGCTCAGTCAGGCCGTGCTGGCCTCGGTGCTCAACACAAGCGCCTCGGCGGTGCGCAAGTGGGAAATCGGCGAGAAGCGCCCGAGCGGACCGTCGCTCAAACTGCTCAACCTGCTAGATCGCAAAGGGCTCGAGGCCGTACTCTGAGCTCGTCACGCACAACGTCCGCGATTTCGGTCGCGGAGAATTGCGGTGGCAGACCCTGGAGGTCCTGATTCCAGCCCAATTCCTGGAGCGCTATCCATGAGTACCTTCACGATTCGACTGCCGGACGACACGGCCGAGCGCTTGAAGACCCTGGCACGCTCGCGCAAGCTGAGCGTGAGCAAGCTCATCGAGGAACTGAGCATCCAGGCCATCACGGCTTCCGATGGGGAAGTGCGCTTCAAGGCCTTGGCCGCACGCGGTGATGCTGGCCAGGCCTTGGCCATTCTGGACAGGCTGGATGCGAGCGAATCGGCCAGGCGGTGAGGGCGGGTTGCGAGTCAGCGACCGCGTGTCCGAGGTGGCTTCACGGCGACCTCCCCGGTCCAGCGAGCCCCGTGACGCGCTAACTCGTGGCGAGAGAGTGCATATCTAGGGGACGCCAGTCTCGAAGCCCGAGTGGTTCACGCCACTCGGGCTTTTTGGCGTCTGGGGGACGCGGTCGGCGCGTCAAGCTCGCGCGGGATGAAGTCTCGTCGCCTCCGGCTAGCCTCTTGCCCGAGCCCAGGCGGCGCCACGCCGTGGCGCGCGGACAGCGCAGTGGGGTGGATCCACGGTGGTGCTCAGGCAGGTTCGAGTTCGAGGTGCACGCGCTGCCCCAATGCCGCGGCGATGTTCACCAAGGCGTCCAGCGAAAAGCGTGACAGGCGTCCGCGTAGCAGATCGTTCATGCGCGGCTGCGTGATGCCGCAACGTTGCGCGGCATCCGCCTGGGTCCATCCGTGGCTGGCCACGATCTGTGCAATGGCCCGCATGAGATCGCTGCGGGCGCGCAGGTTGGCGGCCTGCTCGGGCGTGTCCGCAATGGCGTCCCAGACGCTCTTGTAGGTATCCGATTGCGCGCTCATGGTGTTCTCCCGGTGATGTCCCGAAAACGCTTGCGAGCCAACGCGACGTCCTCCCTGGAGGTCGCGCGGGTCTTTTTGTGAAAAGCATGCAGTACATACACGGCGTCATCCAGACGCGCTGTGTAGACCACGCGGTAGGTGCCTGCAGGATCCCAGACTCGAAGTTCCTCCACGCCTGGACCGATGGATGGCATGGCCTTGAAGTCATCGGGCTGCTCGCCCCGTTGTACACGATCCAGTTGGAAGCCGGCATCCTGTCGGGCCTCGTCCGGAAATGCGCGCAGGGCCTTGAGCGAATCGCCCAGGAAGCGAAGGGGCTTCATGGTTTCGATCATATCAAAACGGATATAATCCGTCGCGTTGTGGGCTTGTGCTCAGCGGGCCGAGTACGGGCTCTTCCTCGATCATCCGGACGCACGTGCACGAGCCCGATGGCTGGAGCGCTACCCATGAGCACCCCGATGGCCATGTCAAACTGCTCCACCTTTGGCCGGTCAAACTGCTCCAGGCAGGACGGCTGGATTATGAGGCATCGGCGGTCACCGCGATGCGTGCTGCGGCCTCCTTGAGCCGGTAGCTGCGACCCTCGAACTCGAGCATGGTGGCGCGGTGCATGAGGCGGTCGAGGATGGTGGTGGCCATGGTGGCGTCGCCGAGGTAGCGGCCCCAGTCCTGCACGACGCGGTTGGAGGTCACGACGATGGATCGGCGA
>DAIAZB010000066.1 GCA_027443745.1 Thiomonas sp.
CCGATGATGGGGCCGATGAGCGTGCCGCGCCCGCCGATGGCCGTCCAGATCGCGATTTCGATGGAGTTGGCGGTGGACATTTCGCTCGGGTTGATGATGCCGACCTGCGGCGCGTACAGGGCGCCGGCCAGGCCGCACATCATCGCGGCGATGGTCCACACGCCGAGCTTGAACCACAGCGGGTTGTAGCCGCAGAACATGACGCGGCTCTCGGCGTCGCGGATGGCGGTGAGCACGCGGCCGAACTTGCTGCGCACCAGCCAGCGCGCGAACAGGAACATCGTCGCCAGCGCCAGGCTGCTGGCGACGAACAGCGAGACCGTCATGCCGGCCGTGCCCATCGGAAAACCGAGCAGAACCTTGAAGTCCGTCAGGCCGTTGTTGCCGCCGAAGCCGGTTTCATTGCGGAAGAACAGCAGCATGGCGGCGTAGGTGAGCGCCTGGGTGATGATGGAGAAATACACCCCTCTGATGCGCGAGCGGAAGGCGAAGAAACCGAAGATGAAGGCCAGCAGGCCGGGCATGAACAACGCCAGGAACAGCGCATAGGCAAAGTGCTCGGTGCCCGCCCAGTACCAGGGGAAGCGGGTCCACTGCATGAACTGCATGAAGTCGGGCAGATTGCCGCTGGCAGCCGTCATGGCCTGGTTGAGGTACATGCCCATGGCATAGCCGCCGAGGGCGAAGAACAACCCTTGCCCCAGCGACAGGATGCCGGCGTAGCCCCACACCAGGTCCATCGCCAGCGCGACGATGGCGTAGCAAAGAATCTTGCCGGCCAGGCCCACCCAGTATTGCGACAGGTGCAGGCTGCTGCCTTGCGGCACGGCCAGCGCCAACAGCGGCGCGACCACGCAAGCCAGCAGCAGGAAGACGGTGAGCGCGGCCCAACCCCAGGCCGGCAGGAAGTTCGTGGCCGGCTGCAACTGCACCCGCGGCAGCGAGGGCTGGGGGGGCGGGGGGGCGACGGCGCCTGAATCGTTGGTGATGGCGGACATCGCTCAGCTCTCCACGCTGCGGCCTTTGAGGGCGAACATGCCCTGGGGGCGTTTCTGGATGAAGAGGATGATGGCCACCAGCACGGCAATTTTCGCCAGCACCGCGCCCGCAACGCCTTCGAGCAGGGTGTTGGCCACGCCTAACGTGAGGGCTGCCGTGACCGTGCCGGTGAGCTGGCCGACGCCGCCGAGCACCACCACCATGAAACAGTCGACGATGTAGCCCTGCCCCATCTCGGGGCTGACGTTGCCGATCTGGCTGAGCGCGCAGCCCGCCAATCCTGCAATGCCGGCACCCAGGCCGAAGGCCAGCATGTCGACTCGTGGCGTGCGCACGCCCATGCACGAGGCCATCGGCCGATTCTGCGTCACGGCGCGCACGAACAGGCCCAGGCGGGTGCGCGCGATGAGCAGCCACATGGCCAGCAGCACGAAAGCGGTGAAGGCGATGATGACCATGCGGTTGTAGGGCAGGATGAGATTGGCCATGACGTGCAGGCCGCCCGACATCCACGGCGGGTTGTCCACCTGCACGTTCTGCGGCCCGAACATGGTGCGCACGATCTGGATCAGCACCAGGCTGATGCCCCAGGTGGCCAGCAATGTTTCCAGCGGCCGGCCATACAGCTTGCGGATGATGGTGCGTTCCACCAGCATGCCGATGCCGCCGGCGACGATGAAGGAGAACGGCACCGCCGCCGCCAGCGCATAGCTCTGCAGGCCTGGCCAGTCGCGCTGGAACCAGCCCTGCATCACATAGGTGGAGTAGGCCCCGATCATGATGAACTCGCCCTGCGCCATGTTGATCACGCCCATCAGCCCATAGGTCACGGCCAGGCCGAGCGCGGCCAGCAGCAGGATGCTGCCCAGGCTGATGCCGGAGAACAGCGTGCCCAGGCGCTCGCCCCAGGCCAGACGCTCGTCGATGGCGGCGAGGCTGGAGCGGATTTGCTCGCGCACGGCGGCATCGGGCTCGACGAGCTGGCCATCCTTCTTGTCCAGCCGCGACAGCAGCAGGCTGCGCACCGCCGGGTAGTTGCTGGCGGCAAGATCCTGCGCCGCGCTCAGGCGTTCGGCGGCGTTCTTGCTCGTCAGGAGAATGGCGGCATGCAGCAGTTGCAGCCGCTCCAGGATGTCGGGATCTTTCTCGGTCTTGAGGGCCTGCTCCACCAGGCCGCGATCCACCGATGTCGGGTCGTCCTGCAGTTGCTGCACGGCCTTCAGGCGCAAGGCGCGGTCACCGGAAAACAAGTCCAGTGCGGCGCGGGCCGATTGCAGTTCCTTGCGCACATAGTTGTTGTTGATCACCGCTTGCGCGTTGGCGCTGGGCGTGACTTTCTGACCGGTGGCGAGGTCGATCCAGTCATGGCCCTGCTGCACCTGCACCATGCTGCCATCGACCTGCACCGCGTTGTTCAGCAGCTTGTGCAGAAAGTCGGCAAGCTGCGCATCGGGGTGCTCCACGGCCTGGTGCAGCGCGGCGATGCGCGCATCGGTATCGCCGCTGGAAATGGCAAGTGCCTCCTGCGACGTGAGGGCGTGCGCGAGTGGCGCCAAGCCGAGCAGCAGCAGGCCGACCATGGCGATGGCCGCGCGCAGCCAGGCCCCAAGGCCGAGGTGATGCCACGAGTTGCGCAGGTTGGTCACGGTCAGGGAGTGTGTGTTGGGCAGGGAACGAAACCAATCAGGTGGGTGTATCCAGGCCCCTCCCGACCTCCCCCACGCGTGGGGGAGATCGGGAGGGGCAGACCCGCTTCCCAAGGCTGAGGAGGGCGATGTTCAGGCGTTCTTCGGCTTCGGGATGTACGGGCTCCAGGACTCGCCCGGGACCAGGCCCTTGGACTTCCACACCACGTC
>DAIAZB010000067.1 GCA_027443745.1 Thiomonas sp.
CGCGTCCCTGCGGCTGATGGTGAGGTAGGTGACCAGCAGGGTGATGACCGCCAGGAACAACACACTGGTGCCCACCGTGCCCAGACCCATGCCGCCTTCGGCCGCAGGCTTCGACAGCCAGTCGCCGCAGGTCGCGCCAAACGGGCGGGTGAGGATGTAGGCCAGCCAGAACGCAAGCACGGCGTTGGCCTTGAAGACGTAGTAGGCCAGCGTCACCAAGGCGATGGCTCCGCCAAACATCAGCGCCGAGTTGGCGTAGCCGTACTGCAGGCGTTCGGCGGCGAGGTCGCCGGCGGCGGTGCCCAGGGCGAAGGTGAGCAGGATGGCAGCCCAGTAGAACCCTTCGCGCCGCCCGCGCACGATGCTGTGGATCGACAGGCTGCCCTCACGGCTGTACCAGGCGATGAAGATGGCGCCCAGCGCCAGCGCGAACAACCCGGTGCTGACGACGAGCGGCAGGCCGAGCCGGTCGGTGAGGTTGTCGGTCAGCAGCGTGCCCACCACGCTGATGAGCACCACGGTGAGCCAGTAGAGCCAGGGGATGTAGCGCCTGGCCCGCATCTGCGCCGCCAGCGCCACGACGAACAGCCCGGTCATGACCAGCGAGGTGGCGAGCAGGCCGGCGTGCAGATCGACGGCGAGAAAGTCGGCCGCGGTTTCGCCCACCGTGGTGGCCATGATCTTGATGACCCAGAACCATAGCGTGATGAGCACCGGCACCTTGGCCAGTTCGCTCCAATGCCCGGAGGCGCTCGGTGTGGTACTTGTATCCATGTTTTTCGCTCCCTGAATGATGATCTGCGGCAACCCGCCGGCACGGCCCGCCCGCATGAGGCCGGCACAAGCGCATGTAACGCAATGTACGCAAACGGCCTTAGGGATGAATTAGGGTCCGTTCACGCGATTTCCGCACCTGCGTTGCCTTGGGCCGAGGCGGTGGTGGCCGTGCCGAGGCTCGCGCTTCGGCTCCGGATTCAGGCGCAGACGCAGTTGCGGCCGCGGTGCTTGGCCTTGTAGAGCGCGCGGTCGGCACGCTCGAGCACGGCACTTGGGCTGCGATCGGCAGGGCCCGCCTGGGCGAGGCCGACGCTCACCGTCAGGCGGGTGGTCTCGCCGGGCGCCAGCGCGATGAGGGTGGACTCGACGGCCTGGCGGATGCGCTCGCCCACCTGCCGCGCGGTGGCCTCGTCGGCATCGTGCAGCAGGAGGAGGAATTCCTCGCCGCCGAGGCGGCCGAACACGTCAGGCGCGCGCTTCTGCGCCAGCACCACGTCAGCGAACTGGCGCAGCACGCGGTCGCCCACGGCATGGCCATGGCCGTCGTTGACGCGCTTGAAGTGGTCGAGGTCGAGCAGCAGCACGGCCAGCGGTCTTTCCGCGCGGCGGTCGGCGCGCTGCATCAGTGCCTGCTCCAGTTGCTCGATGATGCAGCGCCGATTCAGCAGTCCGGTGAGGGTGTCGTAGGTGGCCAGGCGTTCGAGTTCGCGCTCCATGCGCTTGCGCTCGGTGATGTCGCGCCAGATGCCCTCGACCCCGGCGTACTGGCCCTGCTCGTCGAACAGCGCATGGGTGCTGATGGAGATGTCGATGATGGCGCCGTCCTTGCGCCGCATGCGGCCGGGAAAATCGTGCACGGCGCCATGCTGGCGGATGGCGGCGATCAGCGCCTCGCGCTCGCTCGGATCGGGGTAGAACGCGCCGGC
>DAIAZB010000068.1 GCA_027443745.1 Thiomonas sp.
GCCCCTTGCCGCCTCGGGGGATGATGACGTCGACATACTGCGGCATGGTGATGAGCGCTCCCACCGCAGCCCGGTCAGTGGTGGGCACGAGTTGCACGGCATCGGCGGGAAGATCGGCCTCGACCAGCGCCAGCGCCACCAGCGCCGCCAGGGCACGATTGCTGTGGATGGCCTCGGAGCCGCCGCGCAGGATGACGGCGTTGCCCGACTTGATGGCGAGCGAGGCAGCCTCGATGGTGACGTTGGGTCGGCTTTCGTAGATCATGCAGAACACGCCCAGCGGCACGCGCATGCGGCCCACGGTGATGCCGCTTGGACGGCGACGCAGATCCGTCATCTCGCCGATGGGATCCGGCAGCGCGGCAACCTGCTCACAGCTCTCGGCCATGTGCGCAACGGCCTTCTCGCCCAAGGTGAGCCGATCGACGAAGGCCGCTTCCAAACCGGCGGCGCGTGCTGCACCCAGGTCCCGCGTATTGGCATCACGGAGTTCGGCGGCGTGGGCGCGAATCAAGCCAGCCAAGGCCTGCAAGGCGCCGTTCTTGGCAGCGGTGGAGGCACGGGCCATGGCGCGCGAAGCGGTGCGCGCGCGAACGCCGAGATCGGTGACCAAGGCGTGAATGGAGTCGTCGGCGGCTTGCATCATGGTGGTGCCTGGATGAGAACAACTGGGCCATGCAGCGCAGGCGCCACGTTCACGTAAGAGTACAACGTTCATTGTCGCAAACTACAGGATGGTCCGCGCGGCGCCTATCGGAAAAATTGATGAACATGACGCAAATATTGCGTACGACAAGGCAAGCAGGTTTCTCTAAGCTTGGACGACTTGCCCGCACAAACAGCACGAGCACCCGACAGGTGCACGCATGCGTGCCCATGCCAGACTGGTTGATGCGCGTCGAACATGCGAGAGCGGCCTCATCCAACGACACGTCCGGACCCAGATGCCCGAGAACACCACCACAGGCTCCGACCTGGGCAAGGCCCTGAAGCTCTTCCCCGAAGGCAAGGCCAGCCCCGGGCCATCGCGGGTCGACACCGACTCGTCGAGCCCCCTCACCCGCTACGCCATGCTCACGCCGGGCGTGGTGGGCACCATTCCCGAGCTGCAACTGGCCGGGTATCAGTACATCAAATGAGCCGCCCCATCAGGAGGAGATTCCCATGAAACACACCCCAGCCCCTTCACGCCCAATGCGACTGCACTTACGGCAGCTTGCCATTGGTGCGGCCCTCAGCGCCGTTTGTGCGGTAGCGAGCGCGCAGACACTCACGAGCGCCGACACACCGGCGCAATGGCCGATGTACGCGCTCAATCCCGGCCACAACGCCGTGGTGTCGTCGAATTTTCCGGCGGTGGCGTGGACCTATCAGGTACCCGGAGCAGCCGATGCTGGAAAGGCCAAGGTGCTCAACCCCACCATCATTCGCGATCTGGTGGGCTTTCCCATCGGTGTCGCGGTGGTGAACGGCATGGTCTATGCCACGAATGACAACGGCTACATCTACGCCGTCGATGCCCATCGCGGCATGCTGGCGTGGAGTTTCAACGCCTACAACCAGCTCATGACCACCCCAATCGCGGCCGACATCAATGGCCGCCCGCTGGTGTTCATCGGCGCCGGCAATTCGGTGTTCGCCTACAGCCACGCCAAACAGTTCGGGGTGGCCG
>DAIAZB010000069.1 GCA_027443745.1 Thiomonas sp.
GGCGGCCTACGGCCTGTCATGCCGCTTGCAACCCCTCATCGCCTTCGGCGACCGGCTTGAAAGCTCGGCCAATGAGCCCTCCATACCTGGCAGAAACCACCCCCACAAAAGGAGCACCGCCATGAACCAAGCGATCCTCAACACCCCCGCCCAGCAAGCCGATTCCACGGCCATTCACGACCGAGCCTCCACCCCAGCAGGTTGCAAGGCCAAACCGAACCAAAACTTGCCGGCCTTCCTCATCAATCAGGCCCTCGAATTCATGCAAAAGCAGGCCGCAGCCAAGGGGGTGAGCGTGAGCAAAACCGAGATTCTGTTCACCATCAGCCAAGACCCAGAGGGCAACGCAGCCCAGCGTTTTGAAGCGCTTTGCGATCTCGGCTTCAAGACCATTTTGAACTGATTTCACCCACCACCAGGAGCACGAATCATGACTATCACCCTGACCGCCACCGACCCCCGCGCGGCCGCTGAGCTGACCGATTTTTTCGGCAAGCCGATCTATTCCTACACCCGCGCGCAGGCCATCGCCGACGGCGCGCTGATCGATGTATCCACCACGGCCCGCGAGGCCGGCATCGTCTGGCCCGTGGCGCTCACATCCTCATGCTGGGCCGATTGCATCGAATGGACCGACGCCACCGAAGCGCGCAAAGGCTACACCGGGCAATCAGAAAGCGGCCGGCTGTGGGATGTGGTGTGGATGCTCTCTCTGGCCGTGCGTGGTGCCATCCGCCGTGGCCTGGATGCCAGCCAGCAACCTCTGTTCTACAGCCTGTTGCGCACACCCACGGCTGGCCGTGGCGTCAGGCTGCGCAGAGTGACCCTGAAGTTCATGGTCGGGCCGGACGATGAGGGCCGGCCCTGCATCACGGTGATGCTGCCGCGCGAGGACTAATCCAAAAGCCGGGCGATTTCGCCTGGCGATGAACACATGCAGAACCCGGCTACTGCGCCGGGCATCACCACCACCAGGAGCAAGTCATGACCTACAAAACCCTAACCCCCGCCCAATTTTTGGCCGAGGCCGCCGCGTGGGACAAGAAGCGCCGCGCCATGCGCCGCGCCGCGCTTTTCCGCGGCATTTTCGACGCCTTCATGGCCGTTTTCAGCTTGGCATTCCTCGCCCTGTCTTTCCTCATTTTCGCCGGTCCTGGAGTGTTGGCCCTGGCCGCCTTTTTCGGCGTGCCGATGCCCTGATCCGGTGCGCATTTCGCATTCCGCTGAATCACTGTGTCGGCAGGTGCCGACACACAGCAACCCAACCCATCAGGAGCCTCGCCATGCAACACAAAACCATCATCACCCTCACTGCCCTGAGTGCCGCCTTGGCCCTTGGTGGCTGCGCCGGCGTGCCCCCGGGCATGGGCGGTCAGTATCAGTCCAGCGCCTACAACTACAGCACCAGCCAGGCCCAGCAAGTCCAGCAGGTTCAGCTCGGCAGGGTGGTTGCCGTGCAGCAAGTCACGATCCGCGCGGGCCAAGGCACCACCGGCACCGGCAGCGCCTTGGGCGCAGTCGCAGGCGGGTTTGTTGGCAGCCGGGTGGGCAACGGCAACGGCTCTGCGGTCGGGGCCGTCATCGGCGCGCTGGGCGGTGCAGCGGCTGGCGACCTGGCGGCAGGCAAGGCCTACCAGCAGCCCGGGCTGCAGATCACTGTGCGGCTGGACAACGGCCAGACGATCGCCGTCACCCAGGCCGCTGACGTGCCCATCCATGCCGGCCAGCGCGTCGAACTGCTCGGTTCGCAATACGGCTGGGGCCAGTCCGCCCGTGTCGTGCCCATCAGCTGATGCCAAAGCATTTCGCGCGCATCTGAATACGAGTGCCGGCGCATGCCGGCGCACCCCAACACCTCAAGGACAGATCATGCAACACATCAAACCCATTCTCGCCCTCTCCATCCTGGCAACCATCACCCTCACCCTGGCTGCTGCCGGCGGCTTCTGGCTGGGCCGAATCCAAGGACCTCACATGCCCCCTGGGCCCGACCTGATGGCAGTCAGGGCGGCGCAGGCAAGGAGTCAGATGGAACTGCAGAAAGCAATAAACGACGTCGATCCAGCTGGGAGGCGGGAGAAAACGGCATCGATCCAAGACCTGATCGATGCCTGGAGCACATCCAACGGCGCGGTGAGCTATTGCATCCACCCGGACCGGCCCTACCTGCTCCAGCCCGGCGCCTGAACCCCCATCCGCCCCAATCAATCAGCCCGCCGCGTGCGGGCTTTTTCATGCCCAGGCCACGCGAGCCTATGAAAAATTTCATAGGCAATTTTTCATAGGCAATATTTCCTATTGCCTATGATTTCGAGGGTTAACCCTGAGAAAGTGTCGTCCTCCAGCCGCAGGCTGGGCAGGGCGAAGCCCGTGGGCGGGTTCCGGGCCGCATGGCGGCCCTTGCCGGCCGGGTTTCCTGGGGCTTCCCAGCCCCCCCAACTTCCGCCCGCCGACTTGCGCCCAAAAAATCGCTGGGATGATAACGTCACTTATCATGCCTTGAATGTCGCCATCCGCAAGCTTCGCGGATTTTGCGAGATCGGGACGTCGCAAGCACAATTGAAGCATGATGACCGTACTGACGCTATTTCCAGATACCAATATCTTCATTCAATGTAAGCCCTTGAGTGAAGTGGATTGGCTTGAGTTTGGTGATTTCGACCGTGTGGATTTGCTGGTAGCGCGACCCGTTCAAGTTGAGATCGATAATCAGAAAGGGAAGGGATCTGGGAGGGTCTCTAAGCGTGCTCGAGCGGCCGCAGCACTGTTTGGACAGGCGCTGGCTGATGCGGAAAATCGAGTTATCGTCAAGCCTGACAAGCCCACTGTGCGGATGCAACTTTCCATCCATCTGCGCCCTACCAATGCGCTAGAGGGTGCGCTTGACTATACGAAGGCAGACGACCAGCTTGTCGGTATCGCTGCGGCGTTCCAGCACGCGAATCCTGATGCCGACGTACGAGTTCTCACGAAAGATATCGGGCCACGGGCAAGCGCGAAGGCTATTGGCTTACCTTGCGCGGTCGTGCCTGACAACTGGCTCTTGCCCCCAGAGTCCGACGAGTCCGAAAAGAGATCCAAAGCGGTTGAGAATGAGTTGAAGCGATACAAGGACGCAGAACCATCCATCTCATGCGAGACGAACGGATCGCAAGCCCCTATGCATGTTAGTGGGGCGTATACCGTGTTCGCGCTAATGACGGAAGCTGAAATAGCCGCGGTCATGGGGGAGATCAGACATCGATTTCCAGCAGATACCGATTTTGGCCCCAAGGATGCGTCCCAAGAGGTCACCAACGAGACTCTAACGGGTCTCTTTCCCGCCTGGCGGGCGCTAAATCGTCAATTCGGAAAACAATTTGTTCCAGCGAGCCCTGAACAAATCGATAAGTATCGCCAGCAAGACTATCCGGCTTGGCTAGCCACTTGCGAAAAAATGATTCGGGATCTGCATTTGCTTCTTCAGCAGCAAGTTCCCCTGTTGAACATGCCGATCCTTTTGCGAAATGTTGGCTCTCGCTCGGCAGAGAATGTTCGAATCACTTTTGAAGCGGAAGGGCCATTCCTTATCAAGCCGCTGAGCAGCGGTAATTCTGAGACGGCTGATCGGTTGAAGATCCCGATGCCGCCCAAGGCACCAAAGGGGAAGTGGCACAACCCTCTCGCTACGCTTCTTCAAGGTCACGCTTTGCACGCCACGCCCAATATCTCGATGCAATCGTTTGACATGCCGTACCCCATAGCGAGGCGTGATGACGATGCCTTTTATTTCAAGCATGAGAGACCTTCCAGTCCTTGCGAGAGCTTCATCATGGTCTGCAAGCGTTGGCGGCATCAAATCGAGGCACTGCAGGTTGCAATTGAGGCAACTCCGCAAGACGGCACCAGCGATGTTCGAGGCGCTTTGCATGTCGAAGTCCACGCGGACAACATGACCGAGCCGTTCTCTCAAATAATTCCAGTCAGCATTAATGTGTTCAAGGGCGACACCTACGCCGAGGCCAAGCGGCTGGTTGATGAGATGCAACGATCCGGTCTTTAGGGGGGCTTTTATCGGAAAAGCTACGCTATGGTTAAGCAAATGCCATCAGCACCATGCCCAACCTTTCCAGCATCGAAATACGCCGCCGCCTGTCCGCCTTCGCCAAGTCTTGGGCAGGCGCCCACCGAGAGGCCGCCGATGCGAAGTTGTTTTGGGCCCGCTTCTATGAGTGCTTCGGCATCCGGCCAGAGTCGGCCACGATTTATGAAAAGGCCGTGGATAAGCTGGGCGGTGCGCGCGGCTTCATCGACAGCTTTATCCCCGGCAAGCTGATCGTTGAGCACAAGAGCCGGGGCAAAGACCTCGATAGAGCGTTAGACCAGGCAAGCGACTACTTCATCGCGCTTCCCGAAGCCGAGCGCCCGCGCTACATCATCACATCCGACTTCGCGCGGTTTCGCCTGTATGACCTCAAGGAAGGCAAACACTGGGAAACCACGCTCAAGAGTTTGCCCAGCAAGGCCAACTGGTTTGGCTTCTTACTTGAAGACGACGCCCCCGAGATCGTCGAAGAATCGCCGATCAATCGCGATGCGGCTTACGCAATTTCCAAGCTGCACGAGGGCCTGTTGGAGGCCAACTTCAAGGGCCGTGACCTTGAAGTCTTCCTCACCCGCTTGCTGTTTTGCCTGTTCGCCGACGACACCGACATCTTTGGTGACAACGGCATGTTTCGCCGATTGGTCGAGCGCACGCAGGCAGACGGAAAGGATCTGGGCTCGAAACTCTCTGAACTGTTCGACGTGCTCAACACGCCAGACAGCGAGCGGCAATCCACCCTTGATGACGATCTGGCCGCTTTCGCCTATGTGAACGGTAGCCTGTTTGCAGAGCGCCTCCGCATCCCAGCGTTCGACGCCAAGCTGCGCGACATGCTTATGCGGTGTATCGATCTGGATTGGAGTGGGATTTCCCCGGCCATCTTTGGCGCCATGTTTCAAGGTGTGCTTGAAGCGCATTCGCCGGACGAGTCACGACAGGCCACGCGGCGCGAACTTGGAGCGCACTACACAAGCGAGCGCAACATCCTTCGCGTACTCAACCCGCTTGTCATGGATGACCTGCGCGAGGAACTGGCCGCTGCCAAACACAGCAAGCCCCGCTTGCAGGCGCTTTACGACAAGCTGCCCACGCTCACCTTCATGGACCCTGCCTGCGGCTGCGGCAACTTCCTGGTGATTGCCTACCGCGAGCTACGGCGCATCGAAAACGAGATCATCGAGTCCCTGTTTTCCAGCTTCGGCAAGATGAAGGGCCTGCTGGACGTATCCACACTGTCGCGCGTGCGCGTGAGCCAGTTCTACGGCATCGAGATTGACCAGTCGGCAGCGCATATCGCCCGCGTGGCCCTGTGGATCACCGACCACCAGATGAATCTTGAAACCGCAGAGCTCTTCGGCACGACACGGCCCACCGTGCCGCTAGTTGATAGCCCGCACATCCACCGCGCCAACGCATTGCAGGCCGACTGGACGAGCGTGCTGCCGCCTGAGCGGTGTAGCTATGTGTTGGGCAATCCGCCGTTTGTGGGCAAGCAAAACCAAAGCGACCAACAGAAAGCGGACATGGAGGGGGTGTTCGCGCAGGTCAAGGGTGCTGGCGTGCTGGACTTTGTCGCTGCTTGGTACATGAAAGCTGTGGCTTACATCCGGCAGAACCCGTGCATCGACGTAGCGTTCGTATCCACCAACTCCATCACCCAGGGCGAGCAGGTCGCCGCGCTCTGGCCCGCGCTGTTGCATGCCGGCGTAAAGATTCGCTTTGCCCACCGCACCTTTCAATGGAGCAACGAGGGCAAGGGCAATGCGGCCGTGCATTGCGTCATCATCGGCTTCGGCCTGCGCGAGCCCGACTGCTGCACCCTGTTCGACTACGGCGATGGCATCAAAGGCGACGGCCACCGTATAGCAGCCAAGCGCATCAATCCATATTTGGTCGATGCGCCGGACGTGGTGATGACCAGCCGCAGATCGCCGATTCGGAACGTGCCGGAAATGGCCTTCGGAAGTATGCCGAACGACGGTGGAAATTTGCTGCTGGACAACGCGGAAATGGGCGCGTTGCTCGAAATTGAGCCGATGGCAGAAACATGGCTTCGCTCCTATCTCGGCGCCGAGGAATTCATCAATGGACTATCTCGATGGTGCCTTTGGCTCGTTGGAGTTTCACCTGCCGAGCTACGCGCCATGCCGGAGGTCTACAAGCGCGTGCAGGCGGTTAAGGCTATGCGCTTGGAAAGTAAAAGAGGGACGACGCGAGAGCTTGCCAATGCACCCTATCTTTTCGGTGAAAACCGACAACCCGATACCACATATCTTGCAATACCAAAAACCTCGTCAGAGCGTCGCGAGTTTGTTCCTGTCGGCTTTTTGCCAAGTTCAACGGTCGCAAATACCGAGTTATTCACCATGCCGGGAGCCACGCCCTACCACTTCGCCATCCTCAACAGCACCATGCACAACGCTTGGCTGCGCGCCGTAGGCGGCAGACTCAAAAGCGACTACCGCTACTCGGCCAGCATCGTCTACAACAATTTTCCATGGCCAGAGCCGACCGATGCGCAGCGCCAGGCCATCGAGGCCGCAGGGCAGGCGATCCTTGAGGCGCGGGCCATGTATCCGGCTTCGACCCTTGCAGACCTCTACGACCCGCTCACCATGCCCACCGAACTGCGCAAAGCACACCAGGCCAACGACAAGGCCGTGGACGCGGCCTATGGCTATAAAGGCGATAAGACTGATGCGGTGCGGGTGGCGTTTCTCTTCGCGCTCTACCAAAAAATTACGAGCCTGCTGCCCGCAGCGACGAAGGGCAAGAAAACAAAGGCGTGACGATGACGGAAGCAAAAATCGTCACGGTGACGGACGCCAATGGCCAGGACATGACGGCGAACCTAGAAAATTTCGCGCGATTCATCGGCCTCGATCAAGCGGCGCCAGGACGATACAGCATGCTTCTCGTTCTCGGGTTATTCGGCGGTCTGCAATCTGGCTTTTTGCAGCCGGCCAAGGTGATCAATGAGATTAAATCGCTTGAGGGCAAAGGGAAACCGAGCCAACTCAAACCACCGATCCAAAACAAGTACCCGCCCTTGAAGGGACTTTGGCACAAGCACTATTTGGCTGGCGGGCTGCGCAGCATGGCTAGAAACCTGAAAAACGGACTCATC
>DAIAZB010000070.1 GCA_027443745.1 Thiomonas sp.
GAAGTCGGCCATCGGCGACTTGAAGAACGGCGCGATCCAGACCGCGTCCACGCCCAGGCTGGCGATGTAGTCCAGATGCGCCATGATGCCCGGCAGATCGCCCACGCCGTCGCCATTGCTGTCGGCGAAGCTGCGCGGGTAGATTTGATAGATCAGCGCGCCGCGCCACCAGGGCGCCGCCGCAACCGCGGCGTTGACCGCCTGTGCATCGGCGGCGGCATCGGCGACCCGTGTTCCCGTTTCTTGACTCATGCTCTCCCCGCGCCGCGCGCACGCAACCGGTGGCGCGATTGGTCGTCTTTGCGCGCAATCGGAAACGGCGCGCTGCAGTAGACCGAACTGTAGCCGCGCCCTTCGCGGGCTTCGATGCGCTGCATACGTATTCATGGGGCACGCGGCACTGCAGCGCGACCGTGGTGCACGCGCTCGGCTATAAGGACGCACCGCATGCCGCGAATTGCCTCGAGGGAAACCGCATGAATACGCACGACTCATCCCGCGCGCAGGCGCGCCGCCATGCCGCCTTTGTCGCCCTGCTCGCGGCACTGGCCGGGCTGATGTTCGGTCTGGACGTGGGGGTGATCTCCGGCGCGCAGCAGTTCATCCAGCGAGATTTCGCCATCGACGACCGCGCCATCGAGCACATCGTCAGCAGCATGATGTGGGGCGCCGCGTTCGGTGCGGCCGGCGCCGGCTGGCTGTCCGGCCATTTCGGGCGCAAGCGTGCACTGATCTTCAGCGGCGCGCTATTCGTCATCGGCTCGCTGCTGTCTTCGGCAGCGTGGTCGCCGGAATCGCTGATCGGCGCGCGGTTGCTGCTGGGTCTGGCGATCGGCGTGGCCGCCTTCACCGCTCCCCTGTACCTGGCCGAGATCGCCGCCGAGGACCGGCGCGGCGCCATGATCTCCACCTACCAGTTGATGATCACCATCGGCATCTTCGCCGCCTTCCTCTCCGATACCGCCTTCGGCTACATCGGCAGTTGGCGCTGGATGCTGGGCATCATCGCGCTGCCCGGCGCGCTGTTCCTGCTGGGCGTGCTGGGCCTGCCGGAAAGCCCGCGCTGGCTGGTGCTGCGCGGCCGCCACGACGATGCCCATGCCGTGCTGCGCAAGCTGCGCGGCGACGCCGCCAGCGCCCACCACGAGATCGCCGAGATCGAGGCGCAACTGCGCACCCCACAGCGCGGTTGGGGCCTGTTTTTCAGCAACCGCCATTTCCGCCGTTCGGTGGCGCTGGGCATCGCCCTGCAGGTGGTCCAGCAACTCACCGGCATCAACGTGGTCATGTACTACGCCCCGCGCATCTTCGCCGACATGGGCTACGCCACCAGCGCGTCACTGTGGTTCACCGCCATCGTCGGCCTGACCAACGTGCTGGCCACCTTTATTGCCATCGGCTACGTCGACCGCATCGGCCGCAAACCCATCCTCTACGCCGGCTTCCTGGTCATGGCCGTGGGTCTGGGTGTGGTCGGCCTGCTCATGCACCTGGGCATCGCCGGCCAGGGCGAACGCCTGCTCGCCGTGGCCATGCTGCTGTTCTTCGTCGTCGGCTTCGCCTTCTCGGCCGGGCCCCTGGTGTGGACCCTCTGCTCGGAAATCCAACCGCTCAAGGGTCGCGACTTCGGCATCGGCGTCTCCACCGTCACCAACTGGGTGATGACCGGCGTCGTCGGCATCACCTTCCTCACCCTGCTCAATCACCTCGGCCACGCCAACACCTTCTGGCTGTACGCCGCCTGCAACCTCGCCTTCCTGCTGTTCACCTGGGCCCTGGTCCCGGAAACCAAGGGCGTCAGCCTCGAGCACATCGAACGCAACCTCTTCGACGGCAAACCCCTCCGCAACCTCGGCACCTGAACCCCCGCAGCGACACGGGCCCGATCGCGCAGCCGCAGCGCAGAACTTCTGCAACCGCGCTTCCCGCCCCACGGCACTGCCGCGGGCACCGCGCCGCGCATGGAGGCGTCCGCATAGGCAAGGCCCGACGCTCATGACGAGCGCCGGCGCCCGCCTCTCCAGGCACGCAACGCGGCGCCCACGTGACGGCGCATGCTGCACTGCGTAATGACTGCGCTGTCAAAAAGGTTATGGTCGCGTTATCACGTTTGCCCCCGCAGGCCGAGCGCATTTCGCAGACGGCGCCAGGTCTTTACGTTTTTTATTCATTTCCATCACGTTCTGGACTGAAGCTCGAAATTTCACTTTGTGCGTTTCACCGATGCGACATGGCTTGACCCGAACCCGCTGGAAATGCCACCTGCTTGCGCAGGGCTGGCCTTCGAGCCGGGCTCATCGAATGTAGAGCGGTTTACAAAACCGCTCCGGCACATGGATGTGTCGCCGCGACGAGCACGCAAGTGCTGGTCGCGACAAAGGTGGTGCGGCTTGGCCGCGCCCGTTTGCCTGCATGTAGTCGCTTTGAATCAGGCGGCAGGATGCCCGGTTTTGCAAGCTGATCTGTATTTGACGAGAAGTGGATTAAATCCATGGCCTTGATTCTAGAAAACCAAATCGACGCCACGGCCGGCGCAAAAACTAAATGCGCTTCGATTGCCCGGAGCAATGATTTTCCTGGCTTTAATTGCAGAAGCGCAAACCGCATTCGCAGCATCGCCCACACAAGCCTTCCGGAGGGATCATGAATCAGCAAACGTTGCGCACCTCGCTGCTCGCCCTGGCCATTGCATCGGCATTGGTCGCACTACCGGCCATCGCTCAAGACAGTTCGGCCAATCAATCCAATACAACCAGCAACAAAAACCAGGCATCCAGCAGTGGAAACGCCAAGACGCTGCAGCAGGTGATCGTCACCGGCGCCCCCACTTATTTGGGCGTCAAGAAAATTGATGCCAGCTTCGAAGTGACCGCGCTGTCATTGCATGACATCAAGAACATCATGCCGTCGAGTTCCGCCGATCTGCTCAAGGTCGTACCCGGCATCTGGCCGGAAAGCAGCGGCGGTGAAACCGGTCCCAACATCGACATCGCCGGCTTTCCCGGCGGCGGTGACGCGCCATATGTCACCTTCGAGTTGAACGGCTCGCCGATCTATCCGTCACCTACCGAGTCGTTCATGGACAACTCGTCGATGTTCCGACTCGACGACATGATCCAGGGGGTCGAGGTGCTGCAGGGCGGTCCGTCGGTCATTTTCGGCAGCGGCCAGATCGGCGCCGTGGTCAATTTCCGGCTGCGCCAGGGCACTCCGCAGACCAAGGGCGAGATCTGCTACACGGTCGGCACCCACGGTTATGACCGTTTCGACGGTTACCTGAGCGGGCAGCTCAGCCCCGGCTGGTTCTACAGCATCGGCGGTTTCTAC
>DAIAZB010000071.1 GCA_027443745.1 Thiomonas sp.
GATCTACGACCTGCCGGTCTTCCTCGCCTACCTGTGCGTGATCCCGGGCATGGGTGTGTTCCTGGTGAAATTCGAAACCGACTTCGTCGAGTGGTACGACAAGTTCTACACCGCCGTGCGCGCCGGCGGCGCGCTGCAGGACATTGCGCGCTTCCACGACCGCATGCAAGATACCGTGCGCGAGGGCATCTACCAGATCATCAAGGTGCAGGCCATCACCCTGCTGGCGCTGTACACCTTCGTCGGATCGCTGTTCCATGCCATCGGCATCAGCGATTTGTACATCCCGCTGTTCCTCGTACAGGCGGTGGCCGCAAGCTTCCAGGTCTTGCTGCTGGCGGTGCTGAACGTCTTCTTCTACCTCGACCGCCGACGCGAAGTGGTGTTCATCACCGCCCTGCTGACCGTGCTCAACCTCATCTTCAGCCGCGTTTCCATCACGCTGGGAGCCGAATGGTTCGGCTACGGCTTTGCCGTGGCCCTGCTCATCACCCTGATCACCGGCCTGATGCTGGTGCAGCGCCTGTTCCGCCGGCTGGAATATCAGACCTTCATGCTGCAAGGTTCATGAACCGGTTGCAGCCGTTCGATCCAGGCGTTGCCGTGGGCGTCTCGGCCGCGTGGCGCCGGACTTGGCCCTCGTTACACTGAGCCGTCATGTTTCGCCCCGTCATGGCTCGATCACCCGCCCGGCCCACAAGGCTCACGCCGACCCTTCCATCCCGCCGCGTGGCGCTGCGCACCGCCTGTGGCCTGCTGGGCGGCGCATGGCTCCAGGGCCGGGCACTCGCCCAAACCGCAGCAGCCAGCACCAGTAGCAGCTCGCCGGCCCTGAGCTACAACGATTCGCCGCGCGCCGCTGCCCTTGCCGCTCAACTGGCACAGCAAACCGGGCTGGATGCGGCGTGGATTGGGACTCAGCTCGACCAGGCGCAATTCCAGCCCGTGGTGGCGCGGCTCATCATTCCGGGGCGACCGGGGCAGAAGAACTGGCGGGCGTACCGCAGCCGTTTCGTCGAGCCCATGCGCATTGGCGCGGGATCTGACTTCGCCCAGGAATTCGATGTCTGGCTGCGCAAGGCCGAGAGCCGCTTCGGCGTGCCGCGCAGCGTCATCGTCGGCATTCTCGGGGTGGAGACGATCTATGGCCGCAATATGGGCGGCTTTCGCGTGCTCGATGCCCTGGCGACACTGGCGCTGGACTTCCCGGCCGCCGCGCCCAAAGACCGCAGCCGTTACTTCGCCAGCCAGCTCGGCGACTATTTCCTGTGGTGCCGCGGCAGCGGCTTCGACCCGACGCAGGTGAAGGGCTCGTATGCCGGCGCCATCGGCATGCCGCAGTTCATGCCGGGCAACATCTTGCGCTACGCACTGAACTTCGAGGGCGGCAGCAAGGTGGACATCATCAACAGCGCTGCCGACGCCATCGGCAGCGTCGGCAACTACCTGGCTGGCCATGGCTGGACGGCGGGGCAGCCGACACATTTTCAGTTGCTGGTGCCCAGCGGCATCGCGCCGGACACGCTCGCTCAACTGCTGGCGCCCGACATCGTGCCGAGCTTCAGTGCACAGGACTTGCAAGCCGCCGGCCTGCCGCTGCTGCCTCAGGTGCTGGACTACCCGGGCAAGCTGGCGGTGGTGCAACTGCCCAACGCCGGCGCCAAGCCCGATTACATTCTCGGCACGGACAATTTTTACGTCGTCACCCGCTACAACCATTCGGCCTTCTATGCCTTGGCCGTGATCGAACTGGGGAACGCAGCCATGGCCGCCGCGCAGGGCTGAGCAGCAATGAACGAGCATGAACCTTGCGCGGCACTCACCCCAGGATGAACCAGAATGAACCTTGCGACACCCCTCAAACCTCTTGCCGCCGTTGTGTTGACCAGCATCACCCTGGCAGGTTGCGGCGTGTTGGCCGCTCCTTGCCGCGTGGCGTCCGCCGGTATCAAGATGGTGCCCGTTGTCGGACATGTGGCGGCTGCGCCCACCGATCTTTGCGCGGCAGTCATCGACCCCTGAAGGCGACAGCCGCGCTTGCACGCACTGGCTCCCGGGCTCAAACAGCCGGCACGACGCGGGGCCGCGCACGCAGGGCCACATGGATCCCGGCGAAGATCAGCGCCGCGCCAATCAGGTGGTAGAGCGCGATCGCTTCGTGCAGGAACAGGTAGGACAGCACAGCGGCGAACACCGGCGCCAGATTGCCGAAATAGGCCGGAATTTGCGCTCCGGTCCGGGCCACTGCTGTGCCCCAGCAGACATAAGCCAGCAGCGAGGCGAGCAGGGCCACATAGCCGATGGCCAGCACCACCGGCATTGCCCAGTGGGTGCTTTCACCCAGACCCCAATGCTCGAATGCAGCGAACGGTGCGATGAACAAGCTGCCCCAGGCCATCTGCACGGTGAGCGAGGCAAAGGGAGTCAACCCCAGCGGGCGGCGGCGTAACTCCCAGGTGTAAAAGCCCCAGAGCAACACGGCCAGCAACATGATGAGGTCACCCGTGGCCAGGTGCAACTGCAGCAGATGGTCGATCCGCCCCTTGGTCACCACGACCACCACCCCGGCCACCGAAAGGGCCGCGCCCCACCAGGATGCGGGACCGATCGGTTCGCGGTAGAACGCCGCACCGATCAGCAGAATGAACACGGGTGCGGCCGAGGTGATGAGCGAGACGTTCAGCGGCGTGGTCGTGTGCAGCGCCACATATTGCATCGAGTTGTAGCAGGCGACACCGAGAAACCCCATGCGAGCCAGCGGCTTCCAGTGCTGCAGCAGCAACGCGCGCTGCCGCCACAGACCCGGGCCCGTGAACAGCAGGGCCACCAGCAGGGCGAGGAACCAGCGGTCAAAGCTCAGCGCCAGCGGCGGAATCCGCCCCACCATGAGACGCCCGACGACGGCGTTTCCGGCCCAGAGCAAAGGCGGCAGGATGAGCAGGAGCAACGTATTGACATCGAGTTTGACATGGGGGCGCATCACGCCATTATTCCAAGCCGGCGCGATGCCCGCACCATCGCTGCAACCCGGGCCGCAGGCAGGCAACTGTCTTCAGTCCGTCCCCTGCTCTGATGCGCCAGGATTTGTCGCCATGGGCGGTGCCGGCCAGACGGCGGCGCTGGGCGGTTGCGGCGCGGATGTTTGCGGCCATGGCAGCTGCCAATAGCGCGGCTGCCTTGCGCGCCACGATTCCATCTCGGATGGATGCTCATCGCGCCACAGCAAGGCACCATCTCGATCGGTGCGCAGCACCGGCAGACCGAGGTCGGCGTAGCGTTGCAGCACCTCGGCATGCGGATGGCCGTAGCTGTTCATGAACCCTGCTTGCACGACGACCAGGCGCGGTGCCACTGCCTGGAGAAATTCGGCGCTGGACGAGCTTTTACTGCCGTGATGCGCCGCCAGCAGCAAGTCGACGCCGAGCGCATCGGCTGCCGGCCCGGCGGCAAGGGCGCGCTCCTGTGCGCGCTCGATGTCGCCCGTGAGCAGCAGGCTTCCATGCCCGCTGCTCACGCGCAGCACGCAGGAATGCGCGTTGGTGCGGTGCACAGGCGCGGGTTCGGCGGTGGCGGGGTGCAGCAGTTGGAAATCGACGCCGTTCCAAGTCCAACGCATGCCGGCGATGCAAGGCCGGGCACTGGCGTAGCCCATGGCCAACACGCGCTCTGCCGCGACCGAGCTGACGGCAGCCGTACCGGGATAGGCTCGCGCGATCGACGCCGCGCCGCCGATGTGGTCGCTGTCTGCATGGCTGAGCACGACGCGGTCGAGTCGCCGCTCGCCCAGCGCGTGCAGCAGCGGCAACAGCACGCGCTCGCCCGCGTCGTTCTGCAGACCGAGCGTTGGCCCCGCGTCAAACAACAGGGTGTGGCGCGCGGTTCGCACGATGACGCCCATACCCTGCCCGACATCG
>DAIAZB010000072.1 GCA_027443745.1 Thiomonas sp.
CAGAAGCTGAACGCCATCACCCAGGAATTCGCCGGACGCAACGTGCTGCTGGTGGACGACTCCATCGTGCGTGGCACGACCTCGCGTGAGATCGTGCAAATGGCGCGCGAAGCTGGAGCGCGCAAGGTCTATCTGGCGTCGGCCGCGCCGCCGGTGCGCTACCCGAATGTCTACGGCATCGACATGCCCACGGGTCGAGAGTTGGTCGCGCATGAGCGCAATATCGAGGAGGTGCGCCGGATCATCGGCGCCGATGCGCTGATCTACCAAGATCTGGAGGCGATGAAGCGCGCCGTACGCCGCGAGCGTCCCGATATCGACACCTTCGAGGCGTCGTGCTTCGACGGCTGCTACATCACCGGAGATGTCGACGCGGCTTTGCTCATGGGTTCAGGGGCCAGCCGGGGTGAGGACTTCGGCAGCCGCTTGAACCTGCAGAACGTGGAGCAGGAGGAGTCCCAATCGTGAAGGAGTCCCGATCGTGAACACGAGCGACAAGGTCTTGGGCAAGAGCTTGCACATCGACACGCTGGCCGTGCGCGAGGCGTTGCCCCGCACGGCGTACGGCGAACACAGCGAAGCCTTGTTCCTCACCAGCAGCTTCGTCCACCCCGACGCCGCCACCGCCGCCGCACGTTTCGCCGGCGAGGAGGACGGGTTTCTCTACTCGCGTTTTTCCAATCCCACCGTGGCCAGCATGGAGCGCCGGCTGGCAGCACTCGAAGGCACGGAAGATGCCATCGGCGCCGCCAGCGGCATGGGCGCCATCCTGCTGCTGATGCTGGGGCTGCTGCAGGCTGGCGACCACGTCGTGTGTTCGCGTTCCGTGTTCGGCTCGATCATCAAGCTCATCGGCGGCGAGTTCTCACGCTTCGGCGTGGACAGCAGCTTCGTCCCGCAGGACGATATCGCTGCCTGGAAAGCCGCCATTCGTCCGGGCAAGACGCGGCTGCTGTTCGCCGAGACGCCGACGAATCCGCTCACCGAGGTTTGCGACATCCGCGCCCTGGCCGATCTTGCCCATGACTGCCAAGCCCTGCTGGCGGTGGATAACTGCTTTTGCACGCCTGTGTTGCAGCGCCCACGTGAACTCGGCGCCGATCTGGTGGTGCATTCCGCCACCAAATATCTCGATGGCCAGGGTCGGGTGATTGCCGGTGCCGTTTGCGGCACGGCCGAACTGATCGAAACCCGGTTGCTGCCGGTGCAGCGCAGTGCGGGCATCAGCCTGTCGCCATTCAATGCCTGGGTGGTGCTCAAGGGCCTGGAAACGCTAGGCCTGCGCATGCCGGCACACAGTGCACGCGCACTTGAACTGGCGCTCTGGCTGCAAGCCCAGCCCGGCGTGGCCCGGGTGCATTACCCGGGACTTGCCTCGCATCCCCAGCACGCCCTGGCCATGCGCCAGCAAGACGGGCAGGGCGGTGCGGTGCTTGCTTTCGAGCTGGCTGCCGCCAACCCGCAAGAGGCACGGCGCCGCGCCTTCCATGTCATCGACCAGACTCGACTGTGCTCCATCACCGCCAATCTGGGTGACACCAAGACCACCATCACCCATCCCGCCACCACCACCCACGGCCGGCTCAAGGACGAGCAGCGGCAAGTCGCCGGCATCGGCCAGGGCTTGATCCGCGTGGCCGTCGGGCTGGAACATCAAGCCGACATTCAGGCTGACTTGGCACGCGGGCTCGGCACGCTTGCTTGAACCGTCCGGTCGTCAGCAGGTCACCAACTGTCCGCCAATCCGGCACCAATCGATTGCGTCGTTTTCTCCAGCATGAGCGCCACAAACCCTCCCGTCCGCACCCGCTTCGCCCCGAGCCCGACCGGCTTCATCCATCTTGGCAATATCCGTGCTGCACTCTATCCCTGGGCTTTTGCCCGACATCA
>DAIAZB010000073.1 GCA_027443745.1 Thiomonas sp.
TCCCGAACAACGCGAGGCCTCGCTGCAGCGCCATATCCGTGCCGACGTCGACACCCCGTTCAACCTCGAACAAGGCCCGCTGCTGCGCCCCCAGCTCATTGCGCTGAGCGAGTCCGATGCCGTGCTGGCGCTCACCGCCCACCACATCGTCTGCGACGGCTGGTCGTTCGGCGTGCTGCTGCGCGAACTGGCCGGCCTGCTGACCGCGGCGGCGTCAGATCATCCCCAGGCCGTCTTGCCGGTCGCCGAAGCCTATGCCGACCATGCCCTGGCGCAACTCGAGCCGGCGTCTGTCGCGCAGGCCGAGGCCGATACAAGCTACTGGGTCTCGCTGTACGACCGCTCGATGCCCGCGCTCGATTTACCCACCCGCCGCCCGCGCCTGCCCCAGCGCGCGTTTGCCTCCCGGCGCGAGGACTTGCGTCTCGACTCGGACACGCTGGATGCCGTGCGCAAGCTCGGTGCGCGTCATGGGGCCAGTCTGTTCGCGACGCTGTTCGGCGTCTTCGCCGCGCTGATCTCGCGCTTGTCCGGGCAAGACGACGTCGTCATCGGGGTCTCCGCCGCAGGACAGTCGAGCAAGGGCAGCAACGACCTCGTCGGCCACTGCGTCAACCTGCTGCCCATCCGCATGCTGATCGACGTCGAAGCCGACACATCGGCGCTGGTGCTGCAATCCCGCACCGCGGTGCTCGATGCTTACGAACACCAGAGCGTGAGCTTCGGCGGTCTGCTCAAACACCTGCAAGTCCAGCGCGAACCGGGGCGCTTGCCGCTGGTGTCCGTGCTGTTCAACCTGGATGCGCGCATGGATGTCGCCAGCTTCGCACCGGCAGGCTTGCAAGCGGACATCTCGTCGAACCCGCGCAGCGCCGAAAATTTCGAGCTGTATCTCAATGTCACCCAAGACACGCAAGGACTGCTGCTGGAATGCCAGTACAAGACTGCGTTGTTCGATCAGACCACGGTGCGCCGCTGGCTCGAGTTGTACCGCGAAGCGCTGACGCGCGCCGCCGCGGACCCGGCCCAAGCTCTGGCTGCGCTGCTCGCGCCACCGCCATCGGAGCAAGCCCTGCTTGCAGCCTGGAACAACACGGCGCGCGATTTTCCGCCGGAGTCGCGGCTGAACGACCTGTTGCAAACCGGACTGCGGCATGACCCGATGGCCACCGCGCTCGTATTCGAGGGTCAAACCCTCAGCTACCGCGAGCTGCATGCCCGCGCCCGTCAACTGGCCCATGCGCTGCGCGCACGGGGTGCCGGCCCGGGCGAACGGGTGGGCGTGTGCCTGGAGCGCAGCCTCGATCTGGTAGTGGCGCTGGTGGGCATCATCGCCAGCGGCGCGGCCTATGTGCCGCTGGACCCGACCCTGCCCGTCGAGCGCCTGGCCGGCATGGTCGACGATGCCGGGGTCCGCCTGCTGGTCACGCGTCACATGGAACATGCCGGCCGCAGCGGCGCTTTCGCGGCGGCGGGTCATCCCGTGTTCATCGACGACGCCGTCTGGCAAGCCGACACCGCCGTGCCGCCGTTGCCGCCGTTGGGGCACGCATCCGATCCGGCCTATGTGATCTTCACCTCCGGCTCCACCGGCCGGCCCAAGGGCGCGATGAACGCGCACCGCGGCATCGTCAACCGCCTGCTGTGGATGCAGGAGGCCTATGCGCTGCAACCGGGCGAGCGCGTGCTGCAGAAAACACCCTTCAGCTTCGATGTCTCGGTGTGGGAGTTCTTCTGGCCGCTCGCAGTCGGCGCCACCCTGGTCGTGGCCAAACCCGACGGCCACCGCGACAGCGCGTATTTGGCCGATCTGGTGCGGCGCGAACGCATCGACGTGATGCACTTCGTGCCGTCCATGTTGCGATTCTTTCTGGACGAGCCCGCAGCGAGCGCCTGCACCCGGCTACGCCGCGTGATGTGCTCCGGCGAAGCGCTGCCACTCGAGTTGGTCGAGCGTTTTTTCACGGTGCTGCCGCAATCGAAATTGGCCAATCTCTACGGCCCGACCGAGGCCGCAGTGGACGTGAGTGCCTGGGAATGCCGGCCTGCGGAACCCTCCGCCACGGTGCCCATCGGCGCGCCCATCGCCAACACCCAACTGCATGTGCTCGACGCCCGGCTGCGGCCGTTGCCCATCGGCACGGCGGGCGATCTCTACATCGGCGGCGTGCAGGTCGGCATGGGCTACACCGGACGCCCCGAGTTGACGGCCGAGCGCTTCGTCCCCGATCCATTCCGCAGCGGTGGACGCCTGTACAACACCGGCGACATCGCCCGCTGGCGCGGCGACGGCGCCCTCGAGTATCTTGGCCGCAGCGACCATCAGGTGAAAGTGCGCGGTTACCGCATCGAGCTGGGCGAAATCGAAACCCGGCTATCGGCCCAGCCCGGCATCCGCCAGGCCGTGGCCATCACCCGCGAAGACGAGCCGGGCGACCTGCGTCTCGTCGCCTATGTCGTCGCCGACGGCGCGCCGGTCGACGGCGAAGCCCTGCGCAACCACCTGCGTCAGGCGCTGCCCGACTACATGGTGCCGCAGAACATCGTCCAGCTCGACGCCATGCCCCTGCTGCCCAGCGGCAAAATCGATCGGCGCGCGCTGCCCGTCCCCAACCCCGCGCAAGCGGACAAGGGGCACAGCCGCGTACCGGCACGCAACGCCACGGAACAGGCCGTGCTCAGCCAGATGGAGCACGTGCTCAAGCTGCCCGGCATGAGCGTGCTCGACGACTTTTTCGCCATGGGCGGCCACTCGCTGCTGGCGGCGCGCCTGGTCGCGCAGCTCAATGCCGCGCTCGACCTGAATCTGCCCTTGCGCCTGGTGTTCGAGTCACCCACGGCGGAGCGCTTGGCCCAAGCCATCGACAAGGCCCGGGATGCGGGCGGTGGTGGCCGCATCGCCATCCGCCACGACCCTGCGCGCACCACCGCGCCGCTCACCGCGCAGCAGGAGCGCATCGCGTTCATGGAGGAGTTGTATCCGGGTCGGGTGGTCTACAACTCGCCATCCGCGCACCGCCTG
>DAIAZB010000074.1 GCA_027443745.1 Thiomonas sp.
GCCACCGTGGTCCGGTCTGACTCGCGCAGCACGGCCACCATCTGCTCCTCAGTGAATCGACTCTTTCTCATGGGCTCCTCGCGGATGAAGAGCCATTCTTCTAGAAATCATTGGTTCGAAAAAGTCGGGCAGGTCACCACCCCAGAGTGCTCATCATTTTTCCCTGGGTCATTTTGCCTTTAGGTTCCGCCTTTTTCATGTTTCTTCCTCAGAAGTCGGCCATTCCAATATTTGCCAACTGATTATCTGCCTTGCATCAAGAATGCCACGCGCATACAGTACAGCGATAGCCGTGGTCGACGGTTTTTCCGATAGCCTGGCCCGCCTTGGCACCCAGTACCCCACCCGCGAAAAGTCCCATCACCCCGCACACGACGGCACCTAAAGCACACTCAATCAGCGTGCCGGCACCGGGAATCACAGAACCGATTGCCCCGCCGAGTGCGGCGCCGTCGAGGAGCCCTGCTCCCCCACCAACGGCTCCGGCGATGCCACCTCCAAGAAAGCCGGCCTTTTTGCCATTGCCAGTCTGCTCCCATCGATCATCGGGGAAAACATATTGATCAGTCTTGCAACTGGGGCACACCGGATTGGATGTTTTGCGCATGGTGTCGGAAGTCGGAAGTAGCGGAATGGAGTGGAAGACGCGTCATGGGTCATGACGCGAATGGTGTCAGGACGTGGGCATGCCCTTCGTTTGTCGGCAATCTCAACGCCCCCACGGCAGCGTTGCCGCATACAGCAATAGCCCGATCACCCCGCCCACCAGCGTGCCGTTGAAGCGGATGAACTGCAAATCCTTGCCCACGCTCAGTTCCATCTCGCGCACCAGTTCCCGGTCGTCCCAGCCCTTGACGGTCGAGACGATGTGCTCGGTCACACTGTCGCGCAGGTCGTGAGCGAGCTGGCCCGCGGCGGACAGGATGTGCGCATTGATCGCCTCACGCAGGGTGGCGTCAGCGGAGAGCTTGGCGCCGATGCTGCTGAGTGCTGCATGCAGGTGCAGCCCCACATGCGAGTTCGGATCGGCCAGATCCCGCCGCAGCCACTCCTTGGCCTCCTGCGCCAGACTCTCCACATAGCTGTGCACCGCCGGGTTGTCGATCAGCTGCGCCTTGAGCTCCGCAACGCGCGTGGCCAGCGCCGGGTCGGTGCGCAGGCGGGCGATGAAGGTCTCGACCTTGTCGTCATACGCCAGCCGCACCGGGTGGATGGGATTGCGCAGCACCAGTTGCAATTCCTCCATCAAGGCGTTGGCGACGCGCTCGGCCAGACTGTCGGCCATGGAATCGACCGACCCGAACGCGTTGACCACCGAGATGGCCTTGGGCCATTCCTTGCGGGCATACTTGACCATCAGTGCCGATACTCGCTGCCGCACTTCGGGCTGGTTCAGGAAGTCGCCCAGCTTCTCCAGGGTGCCGTCGAGCAATTCCTGATGCCGCCCGTCTCTGGTAAGCACGGTGAGCACTTGACCTGCGGTCTGCGCCGCATCCCAGCGACCCAGTGCATCGAGCACCAACTCTTTGATCCCCTGCTGCAATCGCTTGTCATCGAGCAAGTCCAGCGCCTGCAAACCCCACTGACGCGCGGCGGCGACCCAGCCGGTGACGCGCTCGGCGTCGCTGAGCCACTGGCCCAGACGCCCGGCCGGGTCGAACACCGCCAACTTGTGCAGCAGGGTCTGGGGATCGAGGAAGTGATCGCGCACGAACACCGCCAGGGTGTCGGCGATGCGTTCTTTGTTGCGCGGGATGATGGCGGTGTGCGGGATGGGCAGGCCCAGGGGATGGCGAAACAGCGCGACCACCGCGAACCAGTCGGCCATGGCGCCGACGGCGGCGGCTTCGGTGAAGGCCTTGACCCAGCCCCAACCACCTTGGCCGCCGAAGGCCGAGGCCAGCGCCAGTCCGGCCAGAGCCGCCAGCAGCAGGCCCAGGGCGATGAGCTGCATGCGCAGCAGGGCGGACGCGCGGGGATCGCTCGCGAGAAGTTGAGGCTTCGGGGTGGAGACGGCTGAGAAGGACATGGGTAATCTCCGATCAAGCCTGGGCCGTTTGCGCGGACGACTCGCGCCAGGCCTCGATCAGGGCGATGACACCGGCGGCGAGCAGACCGCTCAGCAGAAAGAGAAACGCCATTCCGCCGAGCAGTACGCCTGCGAGGACGAGCAAGCCCTTGCACAGGAAGACGAAGGTGGCGATGAAGGTGGTGAGGAAGATGAACATGGAGATCTCCTTGGGGTTGGTCAGGATTGGCGCAGACGCGGGGCGCCGATCGGAGCGCCACAGGTGCTACAGAACTTGGCGTTCGGATCAGTCTGCGTATGGCCTTGCGGGCAAAGTGTGCGGCTTTCTTGCGCCAGCTTCTGACGCAAATATGCAATATGCAGAACGCAAGGCACGGTGACGCGATAGGCAGGACCTGCGAGATCAGCGGCAAACCACACTGCGGCGATGGCCCACCCGATTGGGCCAACCAAGAACCCGAGGCCTTCCATCATGGCGGCATTGGCGCCGAAAGTGAGTCCTTTTCCCAGGATTTGTCTTGCCACTGCGTTGGCCACAGTTGCAGCGATCTGGAATGTTGCAAACCCGCCGGCCTCAGCCGCAGCTAGCACGGCAGCCAGGGCGGCAGCACCCTTGCCTGGGATATGCAAGCTTTTCGTGAGGTCTGCGCGCTCTTCTTCGCTCATCTTGCCCCAGGCCTTCTCGATGACCTTGTTGAGGATGGCTTTCTCGACGGTCTCGCAGTCACTGTCTTTCGGATACTTTGCACCGATCTTGGATGCCACATCACGCACAACTTCGTCGTACGACACTCCAGTCCCCCGTACAGAGTTGATCCAGGTGTGTCCGCCGAATCGCTGAATTTCATCGATGATGAGTTCGTCGGCATAGCCGTTGAACAGCTGGGTCTTCTGTGCATGCACCAACTGATCTTTCACCTCGTCGTCGAGAGAGATGCGTCCTTCTCCCTTGTCCGTGATGTAGTCCACCAGAGGCGATTTGTCCTCGGCAGAGCAGCTGTTGAGAATGTGCAGCAGTTTCAGGTCTTCCAGATCTTGGCGCATGATGGCTCCTAGGGTGTGTGTGAAATCAATTCTTGGGCTGGGCAACATTGCTCTCGACGCGTTTCCACAGGGACATTCCCTGCGACATCAACGCATCCACGTCCAGCGCTTTGTCGGCTGGCGGCGGGGCTGGGGCTGGCTTGGCTGACTTGCCCAAAGCGAGGTTCTTGACCCAATCGACCATGAACCATACGGTCAAAAACACGAGCAGAACAGCCAGGAATTCGAGCAGTTGGATCAAACTGATTGCAGCGCTGATGTTGGCGAGGATGAACAGGGTTTTGAGAGTGTGTAGGACAGCATGCATGGCAACGCTCCTGGTTAATGCAGATGGAGACCGGCAAAGCGGTGACCGCAGGTGATGATGGCGCCGGTGTCCATAGCTTCCACGAGGTAGGCGTCTTGGTACTCATGAAGGCGTCGGTAGACTTGAGATCCGAGGTGGCGCTCAATCAGGCGGCGAGCGGAGTGATCCAGAAAGCGGATCACTCCACCGCGGTGGTCATAGGCGTGCTTGCCGAAGCGCTGCAACATCTCGATCATCAGCGGAGGGATGCCTCGTTGTTGCATGCGTCGTGCACTGTGTCGGGTGAGTTTCATGGCGTCCTTCCTCTGTGTTGGTGACGATGAAGCAAATCCTAGAGCATACTTGCACCACATGCAAGTATGCTCTAGGAACTTTTTTGCACTGAAAGTTTTCTTGTGTTTTGTGCTAAATTGCTCATATGAAACGCAAGTACCCAATGAGCAGAGAATGAGCAAAGAGATTTCCAACGTGACCACGACCTCAGCAATCTTGGGGGTCGTGCTAGCTCAGTTGCGCAATGAGAGACATCTGACCCAGGAACAAATCGGCAAGGCCACCGGAATCGGCCCCACCACATGGTCTCGAATTGAAAAAGGGGTCAGCTCGCTGTCGATGGAACAATTGCGCGCCGCTGCAAAGGTTCTTGGTGTCACGCCGCCCTTTATCCTGGAACGAGCCGAGCAGCTAGAACAAGAACTTCGGGCCAAGGGCATCCTTGTCGGTGATGTGCCCCCTAGGGATTGGGCGGCTGCCACCTCTGCTGGCGGGATGGCGTTCGCGACGTTGAAACCCTATCTGCCGCAGTTGGGAGCGATGGCAGCACCGTTGCTGATCCCGCTGGCAAGCGCAGCGCTAACGCGATTGATCGATAGGTTTCTGCCAGAGGGTGAGGTAAAGACCGCTGTGGGAAAGGCCGCACCAGTAGAACCCGATCAAGACACTACGTCGCATTCGTCCTCGGAACGCTGAGCAGGGTGCGTGCCACCCAATAGCCTTGCTTTGTCAAACCGAGTCGTGGCGTATCTGAATGATCGTGCTCGCTGATCGGCTCACTTCGAGTGCACAGCGCAGAGCCAAAACGAGACACTTTGCGCCAAACTGTCTCATCACCTGAATTCAGTGCCTCGTCGAGCGGTTGATAGGTTGATCCTACCTGCGATTCTGCTGCACATCCATGGCGTACCTTCCGGCCGCAACGTCAGCTCTGGAGCGATTTCGCCAACGACTGTTCCTGGCCGACATGCGCCCTCCGCCTTCCGGTGACCAGCAGGCACGACAGATCATCGCCGCGCCCTTGCCCGCACGTTGCCATTCGATCCGATGCACAGACTATTTTCACTCCAGGGGCAGGTAGCGCTCGTGACGGGTGCGGGCAGTGCATCGGGAATCGGCTTCGTGAAGGCGAGGTTGCTCGCGGAGATGGGGGCCCAGGTTTCGATCACTGCAACCAGCGCACGAATCTTTGAGCGCACGGAGACGCTACGCGCCGAGGGTCATGTCGCGCACGGGTTCGTAGCTGATCTCATCGATCGCAGCGCAACACGAGTCATGATTGCGCGCGCGGAGGAGGCCATGGGGCCGATCAGCATCTTGGTGAACAACGCCGGCATGGCACAAAACGGCGTCTCGGACGTGGACAGCCCCTTCCATGAGCTCGACGACGAAGACTGGGATGCGACCCTTGCGCGGAATCTGGGCACTTGCTACAACGTGACCCGTGCCGTGCTCCCAGGGATGATCCAGCGACGCTATGGACGCATCGTCAATGTGGCTTCAGTGACCGGCCCGCTGGTGAGCAACCCAGGGGAAGCCGCGTACAGCGCGGCAAAGGCGGCCATCGTGGCGATGAGCCGCAGCATCGCGCTCGAGGCAGCGGCATTCGACGTTGTCATGAACAGCGTGGCACCGGGCTGGATCGCGACCGAAGGTCAGAGCGACGACGAGGCACGAGCGGGTCTGCACACGCCGTTCGGGCGATCGGGCACGGCGATCGAGACCGCGGCGATGATCGCGTTCCTGGCTTCACCGGGGGCCAGCTACGTCACTGGCCAACTTATGGTCGTCGACGGCGGCAACTGTCTTCAGGAACGCAAGGGAAGCTGACCGATTTCGACGGATGCCGCTGGCCGGCGAAGGTAGTCTGTCCGAAACCGGACTGTCGTCAGAAGCAGGTCTTGGCCGACTCCTGCCTTCACCGGAGCCGGGTGGCGCTGCCGTCAGATCTCCATCTGCTCAGCGATGTCGAGCGCATCTTCTACCTCGATGCCCAGGTAGCGGACCGTGCTCTCCAGCTTGGTGTGCCCGAGCAGCAATTGAACAGCCCGAAGATTCTTGGTCTTGCGATAAATCAGCGTCGGCTTGGTCCGCCGCATCGAGTGCGTTCCATAGGCGTGACCGTCAAGGCCAATCTCCTCGACCCAGCCGTGAACGATACGAGCGTATTGTCGAGTTCCAAGGTGCGGAGATCCCTGCATTCGACTCGGGAAGATGTAGTCGTCACCTCGCAGCCCGGCGATCTTGATCCAGGCTGCGACGGCCTCGCGCGTAGCAGCGGTGATCTCGAATTGCACAGGGTTGCCAGTCTTGTGCTGGACGACGATCGCTCGACTGGAGACTGCGTCGCCATGGCATACATCGCGGACGCGTAGGGCGACGAGGTCACAGCCTCGGAGCTTGCTGTCCAAGCCGAGGTTGAACAAGGCCAGCTCGCGCGTGCGGTGCTCCATTTGCAGACGGACCCCGATGGCCCAGATGTCCTTCAGCTTGAGCGGTGCTTTCTGCCCAACGACCTTGCCCTTGTTCCATGGGGCGGTGGTGTTCTGCCGATCCGATTCAGGGGTGTTCATGGCGATCTCCTGAGAGAACGTCGCCAGCAACATGCCAGCGACGCGACCAACGACGGTCGTGCGCCAACTTTGCGCCAGAACCTCGAAGGCAGGAGTCGGCCAGAAGCAGACCGACACCGCTGTCACCACTCGGTCGTTCAAGAGACCACTTGACGCTGAAAGCGGGCCAAGGATTGCGCTCGGTGGCGAATACGGATTCAGGAAATTGATCTGAATATGTATGTCATGCCCCCCACCATTCCTAGTATGACAACGGACAAACCAACGGCAATGTAGCCTAAGCGCTTGAGACGTCGTGAGACCTCGTTTTGGTGGCTTCCCACTACTTGTTGAAAGATTTGTTGTTGCTGAATAGAAGACGCTAAGTCTATTTTCACATTAGAAAGATCATTTGCCACATCGGTTGTTCGTGTGATCTGCCCGCCGAGCTCGCTTTCGATCCATCCCACTTTTTCTCGGTGCATAGTCTCCTGCTGCTCTAATTTTGCCGAGACACCGAAGTGGCTTGATTCCAGTGCAGCATGCTTCGCCAATAGATTGGTTTCAACCTCGCGTTGGCCTTGCGCCAGCTTTGTCATGTTCTGGTTCATAATTTGCTGTGCTGCCTCCTGCTGATTACGCAGAGCGGACTCATTTGCAGCCAGTTCCTTGTGAATTTCCTGCCGAAGCGCAACGATTTCGGATTGAATCTCCTCTGCGCTCTGGCGTGCCTGGTCATCTACTTGTGCAGACAATGACTTCATCTTAGAGATCACATCTCCACACAGCACTTGAACCTCTTCGGCTCGTGCGGCGAAATCTTGCAACATTCCCTCTTTGGTGGACTTAATCTCATTGGCGATATCGATCAACTTCTGCGCGCCATCTTCAGTCAACCCTTTCAGCGCGAAATACTCATGCACCAGGGTTTCCAGCTTTGCAGATTGCTCGGCCAACACTTGATGTTGCTTCTGAAGCTCACCAGCATGCTCTGCAATGCCATCCGCTTGCGTTTTCAGTTTGCTTTGCTGTTCATTCAGTTGCGTCTGCTGCTCGGCAAGCTTCTTGGACTGCATGATGCTGATCATCATCAACTGCCCAATCGTTTTGGAGAATTCAGCCTGAACTTCCGCTGAGTCAAGCTGGGCATCACGTAGCTTATCGTTGTGCCACCAGCGCATAAGCCGGTTCTGCTTCTCGTAATCCGATCTGAAATTCTTCAGATCGTCGAGCTTCCAGTAGTTTTTGCTGAAAGATTTATAAATACCACCCAAATCCAGTTGCTGGAGCACTTCGTTGCTGACTTCAATCGTTGCAAGTTCATTGATGATCTGTGACATGAATTTTCTCTGTTAATCAATACCAATATTTCAAATTGACTTCAGCACTGCATCGAGGCACTTCTTGAACTCAATCTGGGTTTCGAAGGTTTCAATCATCGAGTCGCGAGCGTGGATCGATGCAGCCGCCTCGATCGAGGCTGTTTCCATCTGAAAAGAGATGGTCAAAAAACTCTGCTGAATCTGTTGATACTCCGCCACGCACACCTCATAGAGGCGCGAATTCTCGAACTGAAGATTCAGCCATGTCTGCAAGCGGCCAACCACGATTGTTTGTGCTTCGGTATGTGCCTCCTGCGCGGCCAGCAATTCAGTGCCTGTTGAACTAAACCAGTCAAAGAGTCGATCAATTCCATAGACGATCAATGCGCCTGAGATGCCAGTCATGATGGCCGTCAGTGCTGTGGCTAGCACCTCGGCAATCGGGGCTAAAACGGGGATACTCATGATGAATCCCTTGACCGACTCCTCCATCAACATCCCAAGCCCAGTCGTCACAACCGCAGCGATGATTTTGGTAACCTCGCGCGCGACCTCTAGGGTGGGCATGCCTTCGGGCGGATTCACCATCAGCTTGATAGCCTTCCATAGGCTATGCATGCCTTCCCGGATGATGGTGACAATCTTCTTAGCGGTCGTGATCAAGTTGTTGATCAGGAAAGTTAGCAGGTTGCTGATGAAGCCCTGCACGCCTCCCTGAAGAGCTGCCTCCAGTGCCGCTTTGAGCTTGTTGATCACGCGACTCATCACGTGCTTGAGGCTTTCAATCAGCCGATCGATCAGGTTTTGCTCATTGTGGTAATCCTTCAACAGCGTCTTGATCTCCGAAAAACTGCCGCTCACGAACTCATGCAGTACAATCCCCAAAGCCCGACGCAAGGCATTCTTGCCGGCATCCTTTGTCCCTTCTTTTGCCAGATCCGTGCCGTGGTATTTCAAGCGTTCCAAGTTGCTCGGTAGTTTTTTCTCAACAGCTTCTGTAGCCTTATCCACGAGCGGGTCGATGCGTTCTTTTTCGAAACCGTTCTTTTCGGATAAAGCCTCTTCAGGAGCCTTGTCGCTCTTGCTCCGATTCGTTTTGTGCGTCGTGTAGTGCAGGTTGTCCTTTGTGGAACTGAGCGTTGTCCGCCCTTCCTTGTCTTTCATCCACCCACCTTGATCGTGGATGTCTTTAACAGGAATGAGGTGATCCAGCTCGGCATTCATCACGAGTTTGCCGTTGCTGTTAGTCCGCTTGGTCTGCTCTGTTTTCCCGGTGTAGGCATCAACGAACTCCTGAGAGTTCATGCTGCCATTCTGAACAGACTCGCGCATTTTTTCGCACTTTGCGGGTGCATAGTCATAGTCGGCGCGCTCAAACTCTTCCGATTCGTTCGCAAATATTCCTTTCTCGGCGTTGTGTTGTGTCGTCACATTGCCGCCATCCTTGTCGTCAAACATTGCTGGCGTCAAGCCGAAAGGACCGATGATCTGGCGTAGAACTTCCTGCTGGCAACTCTCCATCATCTGCTCTAAACGCTCATCCCTGAGTGCGGAATCCCGTTTAGGTTTCTTGTCCGGCTGAAGAGGTAGCGCAGCGTTGCTCATGCAATCTGCGTCGACAGCAGTGCATAAAATGCTTTCTTTCGGGGGAAGGGGGCTACTCACGAGCTCATTCTCCTCTTCACGATTGCGCTGCAGTGGCGTTTACCCTGAATCCGTGTTCCGGCGCCCGGAACACGGATTCAGGGTATAAAAAGACGGGCGTGGGTTGATCTTAGCCCATGTGATTGCTGCCCTACCCGATGCCCTTTATCGAATCTATCAAAGCCCGTTGTTGATACCCTTCCCAAGGGCAGTTCTGAGGCGAAGACAGCCGTTGGGCGAGCCGCTCTTAATGCCTGTTCAGGCCGAGCTTCTTTCACTCTGTGACCTTACCGAGCGTCTGGTACACTCCGATATCGGCCATTGAGCGGTCCCGAGGCCGAGCGGCTGCAACGGGTCGAGAACGGCGGTTCGCGGACACAGGGAGCTGACGTTCGGGCGGTTCACGCTGCGCGGCCGGTGGCACCGACACAGCGGTCGTCGCCGCAGGCCACGCCCAATGGCCGCAAAGGCCGACGACCAGTCATTCAATGTAGGTCTACTGCCGCCTACAAGAATTTGCGATCTTCGCGCGCACGATCCGCGGCCCACCGAAGCGTCTCACCCACACAATGTTGCGACGACCCTGAATTTTGAGTGGATGAAAAATGA
>DAIAZB010000075.1 GCA_027443745.1 Thiomonas sp.
GCCGACGAAGGCGACGATGATGGCGGCGAAACCATAGCCCTGCGACACGTGCGGCGTGAGCTGGCCGAGCGGCCCCACGGCCTCGAGCGCGCCGGCCAGGCCGCTCATGCCGCCCGACAGCAGCAGCACCGTCCACAGCGATGTGCGCGCCGAGAACCCGGCATAACGCGCCGCCTCCGGCGCCTGCCCGCCGACGATGAGGCGAAAGCCCTGCAGCGTGCGGCGCATGAACAGGCTCATCACCACCACCGCGACCATGGCGATGGCGAAGCCGATGTTCAGCCGGGTGTCCGGAATGAGCTTGGGCAGGGTCGTCGAGGCGGCGAACAAGGCGGTCTGCGGAAAGTTGTAGCCGTGCGGGTCTTTCCAGGGACCGTAGACCAGGTCATCCAGCAGGTATTGCGCCACGTACACCAGCATCAGGCTGGTGAGGATTTCGTTGGCGTTGAAACGGTCGCGCAAAAACGCGACGATGCCCGCCCAGGCCATGCCGCCCAGCACCCCGGCGAGCAGGATGGGGACCAGCACCCAGCGCGTGGTGTCGTCGCCCGCATGAAGCGCCAACCCGCCGGCGGCAATGGCGCCGAGCACGAACTGCCCCTCCGCGCCGATGTTCCAGACGTTGGCGCGGTAGCAGGCCGCCAGGCCCAGGCCGCAGAGGATCAGCGGCGTGGCCTTCATCCCCAACTCGGCCAGGCCATCGAGGTTTTTCACCGGCTCGACGAAAAACAGCGCCAGGCCGGCCAGCGGGTTTTTGCCGAGCACGGCGAACATCGCGGCACCGAACAGCACCGTGACGGCCAGGGCGATGAGCGGCGACAGCAACAACATGGCGCGCGACGGCGCGGCGCGGGGTTCAAGCCTGAGCATGCTGGCTCCTCGGGCTCGCTGCTGCGCGCTCCACACCACGGTCCTCCCCGCCCGCAGGCAGGAGGTCAGGCGCGGCGGTGGCCACAGGCATGGCCGCCAATACGGCGTCCGAACTTCCGATTTCAGACTGCCCGGTTTCCTCCTCACCCACCCTGAGGGGGAGACCGTGAGGGGGAACTGCCGCGTCCCACAGTCCGCTCATCCATTGGCCGATGCGCTCGACCGTGGCCTCGGCGATGGGCAGCGCCGGCGACAACCGGCCCCGAGCCATGACGGCAATGCGGTCGCAGATGTCGAACAATTCGTCCAGCTCCTCGGAAATGACCAGCAGCGCGCATCCGGCGTCGCGCAGCGCCAGCAGTTCGGCGCGAATGTGCGCGGCTGCGCCCACGTCCACACCCCAGGTCGGCTGCGCGACCACCAGAACCTTGGGGGCACCGCTGATTTCACGGCCGACGATGAACTTCTGCAAATTGCCGCCCGAAAGGCTTTGCGCCGCTGCCTGCGGTCCCGTGGCGCGCACGCCGAAGCGCGCGATGATGGCCTGCGTCCGCGCAGCCACCGCGTCCCAGCGCAGCCAGCCGTGGCGCACGCTATCGGCGCCGGTATGGGTGAGCAGGGTGTTGGCGGCAAGATCCATGGCCGGCACGGCGCCGCGCCCCAGACGCTCCTCCGGCACCACGCGCAGGCCGGCGTGGCGGCGCTGCTCAGGACTGCTGCCGGCAAGCGGTGTGCCGAACAGCTGCAAGGAACCCGGCGCCACGCGCAGATTGCCAGCGTCATCAAAGCCGCGCGGCGCGCGAGCGTCCTCGCCCGAGAGCACTGCCAGCAGTTCCCGCTGGCCGTTACCCGAAACACCGGCGATACCCAGCATCTCGCCGGCGCGCAGTTGCAGGTTCACGTTCTGCAAAGCCACACCGTAGGGGTCGGCGGCGGGTTGGCTCAGGCCCTTGAGTTCCAGCGCCACGGCGCCGGGCTGGGCCGGCTTGCGCGACGGCCGCGCGATGTCGGCGCCGACCATCAGGCGCGACAGGCTGGCGTTGCTTTCCCGCGCCGGGTCCACCTCGGCCACCACCTTGCCAGCGCGCATCACCGTGCAGTGGTGGCACAGGGCGCGAATCTCGTCGAGCTTGTGGCTGATGTAGAGAATGCTGCAGCCGGTCGCCGCCAGCTTGCGCAGGGTGTCGAACAGCTTGTGCACCGCCTGCGGCGCCAGCACCGAGGTGGGCTCATCGAGGATGAGCAGCTTGGGGTCGGTGAGCAGGGCGCGGATGATTTCCACCCGCTGGCGCTCGCCCACCGACAGGGTATGCACCGGGCGGTCGGGGGCGATGTCGAGGCCGTAGCCGGCGGCCACCTCGCGGATGCGGCGTGCCACCTCGACCAGGCCGGGTTTGCGGTCCAGCCCGAGCCAGACATTCTCGGCCACGCTCAGGGTGTCGAACAGCGAGAAATGCTGGAACACCATGGCCACGCCCAGACTGCGCGCCACATGCGGGGTGCGCATCTGCACGATGTCGCCGTTGAAGCGGATGGTGCCGGCATCGGGCTGCACCGCGCCGAAGATGATTTTCATCAGTGTGGACTTGCCCGCACCGTTCTCGCCCAGCACGGCGTGGATCTGCCCCGGCGCGACACGCAGGCCCACGCCATCGTTCGCCACCACGCCGGGGTAGCGTTTGCCGATGTTCTCGAGTTCAAGCCGCCACGCCATCCACATCCCCCTTGCCTGCCATTGGTCCCGCGCCGCGCTAGCCGGGCCTGGCCACCGCCGGGCCGAGATGGCCCGCTGCCTCACGGCTCCAGTTGGCGTTGTCCCGCTCTGCCAGTGCGATT
>DAIAZB010000076.1 GCA_027443745.1 Thiomonas sp.
GAAGCATTGCTCGGGCGTCAAGCGACTCAGGCGCGCCCTGGCTTCGTGGTTCCATTGCCATTGCCTCTGCTCGATCAGTCCCGGACACACAAAGATGGTTGCCGGGATGTCCAAAGCCTGCAAGATGGGATAGGCCAGTTGCGCCTGGTTGCGCAAGCCATCGTCAAAAGTGATGGCCAATTCGTTTTCAAACGCCGGTGGCTGCCCCGCCGTGATGTCCCTCACCATGTCGTCCAGGGCCACGATGCGAAAGTGTTGTTTCAGCCAAACCATGGCCTGTTTGAACTCGGCCACAGGCAGCTTCAGTCCTCCCACGCTGTGCAGCATGACGATGCGCCTGGAGGCTTGCCGATGCGCCAGCCAGACCGACGCGCCACTGGCCAGTGCAATGTTCTGTACCGATTCACCGACGAACTGCATGAGACGTCCCGGCTTGGCTTGCCCCTCGCAGGGCAGAGAATGGTGAGTCTCGGCAATCATGACGCGGCCCTTGCGCTCGAGATCCGACGCGGCCTTACCCCCTCAATCCAGATTTGGCAATGTTTGCGACCATTTTGATTGAAGATACGAATCCAGTTCCATCCCACGCAACCCCTACTTACGGGATGGCAGCAACCCCCGGGCGGTCGTGACCGCGCGAGGGCCCGGCCCGGCGGGTCAAGGCTGGCGCCGGATGCCTTGCGGCAACGACTGCAGCCGCAGCAGCATCGCGTCGCCGTAGCTGAAAAACCGGTAGCCCTCGGCCACGGCATGCGCGTAGGCTGCGCGGATGCGCTCGGTTCCGGCGAATGCCGACACCAGCATCAGCAGCGTGGAGCGGGGCAGGTGGAAATTGGTGATCAGCAGGTCCACCATCTGGAAACCATGGCCGGGCTTGATGAAGATCTCGGTTTCGCCCTGCAGTTCGGGCCGCTCGCCCGGGGTGCGCAAACGGCAATCCTGTTCAGGCTCGCGCCAGCGCGGCAGGCGCTGGGCCACCGTTTCCAGCGTGCGCACGGTGGTGGTGCCCACAGCCACGACCCGCCCGCCCGCCGCGCGGGTCCGCCTGATCGCGTCGAGCGTGGCTGCCGGCATTGCGTAGCGTTCGCGGTGCATGCGGTGCGCCGTGATGTCATCGCCTTTGACGGGCTGGAAGGTTCCAGCCCCCACGTGCAGCGTGACATGGGCTCGACGCACGCCGCGTGCCTCGAGCGCGGCAAGCAGCGCCTCGTCGAAATGCAGCGCTGCCGTGGGCGCGGCCACGGAGCCCGGCTCGCGTGCGAACACGGTCTGGTAACGCCGGGCATCGTCCGCGTCGTCGGCGTGACGGATATAGGGGGGCAGCGGTACATGGCCGTGGCGCTCCATCAAGGCGTAGGCATCGCTCGAGAAGCGCAGGCGGAACAGGGCTCCGGCTTCGTCCGGCCAGCGCCCCAACAGCTCGGCGGTAAAGCCGCCGTCCATAGCCAGCACATCGCCCGGCCTGGGTTTTTTGCTGGCGCGCAGATGGGCGAGCACCATGCCGTCCTGCTGCACACGCTCGACCAGCAACTCCAGCCGCCCGCCGCTGGCCTTGGAACCGAACAGGCGGGCCTTGATGACCTTGGTGTCGTTGAACACCAGCAAATCGCCCGCTTCAAGCAGTTGGGGAAGGTCGCGGAAGACGCGGTCGCTCAGCGCGTGTTGACGCGCGTCGAGCAGGCGCGAGGCGGTGCGCTCGGAGGCGGGATGCTGGGCGATGAGTTCGGGCGGCAGGTGGAAATCGAAGTCGGCCACGCGCAATGCGCCGCCTGGGGTTGGGGTTGGGATCGTGTCGGGGGGCATGGGTCGAATTGTCAGGCACCCCATCCAAGCGCATGAAGATTTATTCAATCAATCGAATCGGAACATTCAATTTTTATTTTCGACTGCAGCGGCCTACAGTCACTCCACCGATACCCGGCTCTGC
>DAIAZB010000077.1 GCA_027443745.1 Thiomonas sp.
GCTGCCGCGTTTCGCGCTGGCTGCACCCGCCGCCACGGCCTATCCATCGGTGCTGAGCGGCACCGAGTTCGATCTGACCATCGGCGCCATGCCGGTCGATTTCACCGGCCGCGCGCGCAGCGCGATCGTGGTCAACCGCCAACTGCCGGCGCCGATCCTGCGTTGGCGCGAGGGCGATACCGTCACCCTGCGCGTGCGCAACACGCTGCCGGTGGCCAGCTCGATCCACTGGCACGGCATCCTGCTGCCGTTCCGGATGGACGGCGTGCCGGGCCTGAGTTTTCCCGGCATCGCGCCGGGCGAGACTTTCACTTACCGCTTCCCGGTGCGCCAGACCGGCACCTACTGGTACCACTCGCATTCGGGCTTCCAGGAGCAGCAGGGCCTGTACGGACCGATCGTGGTCGAGGCGCGCGACGGCGCCAGGATCCGTTCCGATCGCGACTACGTGCTGCTGCTCAGCGACTGGACCGACCAGAATCCCGAGACCATCCTCGCCACGCTCAAGCGCCAGAGCGATTACTACAACTTCCACCAGCCAACCGCGGTCGATTTCATGCGCGACGTCGAGCGCATGGGCATTCGCGAGGCGCTGGCCAGGCGGCGCATGTGGAACCGGATGCGCATGAACCCGACCGACCTCAGCGACGTGTCGGCCTATACCTATACCTATCTGCTCAACGGCACCGCGCCGGCCGGCAACTGGACCGCGTTGTTCAAGCCCGGCGAGCGCGTGCGCCTGCGTGTCATCAACGGCTCGGCAATGACCTACTTCGACCTGCGTATCCCGGGCCTGAAGCTGACCGTGGTCAGCGCCGACGGCCAGGACGTCGAGCCGGTGACGGTGGACGAGTTCCGCATCGGTGTGGCGGAAACCTACGACGTGATCGTCGAGCCCGGCGACGCGGCGTACACGATCTTCGCCGAATCGATGGATCGCAGCGGCTACGCGCGCGGCACGCTGGCGCCGCGTGCCGGCATGCAGGCGCCGGTGCCGCCGCTGGATCCGGTGCCCTGGCTGAGCATGACCGACATGATGGGCGCCATGGGTGGCATGGCCGGCATGGACCACGGCGCGCATGGCGGCAAGGACATGCCCGGGATGCCCGGCATGGGCGCGATGCAGGGCAAGACGGACATGCCGGCGATGCAAGGCATGCGAGGGATGGCCGGGATGCCCGGCATGGCGCATGCCGGCCACGCGGTGGCGTCCGCGCAGGAAAGCGCCTCGCCCTTCGCCTTTCCGCCGCCCTGGCATTGCAAAACCGGCCCCGCCGTGGACATGTGCGTGGCCGATCCGCGCAGCAATCTCGACGATCCGGGCGTCGGCCTGCGCGACAACGGCCGCCGCGTGCTCACCTACGCCGACCTGCACACGATCGGCGGGCCGCTGGATCCGCGCGAGCCGGGGCGCACGCTGACCCTGCATCTCACCGGCAACATGCAGCGTTACGTGTGGGGCTTCGACGGCGTGAAGTTCTCCGACGCCAAACCGATCGTGTTCCGCTACGGCGAGCGCCTGCGCATCACCCTGATCAACGACACCATGATGACCCACCCGATCCATCTGCACGGCATGTGGAGCGAGGTCGAGGCGCCGGACGGCGGCTTCCAGGTGCGCAAGCACACCGTCAGCGTGCAGCCGGCGCAGCAGATCAGCTACATGGTCAGCGCCGACGCGCCGGGGCGCTGGGCCTACCACTGCCACCTGCTCTACCACATGGAGGCGGGCATGTTCCGCGAGGTGATCGTGGCATGAGCACACCGACGATGACTCCGCGTGGCACACGCTTGGTCTCGCTGTGGATGCTGTGCGCATCCGTGCTGACGGCGCCGGCGTTCGCGCAGACGGCGCCGGCATCATCCGCGTCGTCCATGGGTGACATGTCCGGCATGAAAATGGGCGCGATGCCCGGCATGGACATGACGCACGAAAAGCACGGCAAGCACGGCGCTCCGCCCGCAAAGCCGGCGGCTCCGGCACGTGCAACATCGGCGCAACCGGCTGCCACTTCATCCTCGATGGGCGGCATGCCCGGCATGGACATGGGCTCGATGCCCGGGATGAAAACATCGCACGGTCAGCACAGTGCGCCAGCCGCATCCCCCACCTCGACGCCTGCGGCGCCCGCACTGCCACCCGGCCCGGCCGACCCCGCGGCTTATCTGGCCAAGCTCGAAGCGATGCCGATGACCGGCATGGACATGGCCGATGACCGCCGCTTCGGCAAGGTGCTGATCAACCAACTCGAATGGACGCATGCCGGCGGCGTCAGCGGTCAGGCCTGGGATGCGCAGGCCTGGTATGGCGGCGATTTCAACCGCCTGCTGTTGCGCAGCGAGGGCGCGCGCAGCGCCGGGCATCTGCAAGAGGGCGACATCGAAGCGCTGTGGAGCCATGCCGTCACCGCGTTCTGGGACAGCACGCTGGGTGTGCGCCACGATTTCGGCATCGGTCCGGGCCGCGACTGGGCGGCGTTCGGCGTGCAGGGCATTGCCCCGTACTGGTTCAATCTCGAGGCCACCGGCTACGTCGGTGCGGGCGGGCGCACCGCGGCGCGCTTCAAGGCCGAGTATGAGCTGCTGATCACCCAGCGACTGATCCTGCAACCGGAGCTCGAGAGCAACCTCTACGGCAGGGCCGATCCGGCCCGGCGATTGGGCTCGGGCCTGTCCGACGCCAGCCTGGGTCTGCGTTTGCGCTACGAGATCCGCCGCGAGTTCGCGCCCTACATCGGCGTGGTCTGGCAGCGCGTGTTCGGCGGCACCGCGGACTTCCGTCGCGCGGAAAGCAAATCCGTGTTCGACCGGCAGATCGTCGCCGGCGTGCGTATCTGGTTCTGAGGAGGAAACATGAAGAACATCCTGATCGCCCTGCTGGGCGTGGCGCTGGCGGTAGTGCTCGGCATCTTCGCCTTCATGTGGCTGGGCATGTACAACATGGGCGCCGACAGTCCGCACTGGAAGACGACGGTGTCGATGCTGACCATGATGCGCGAGCGCTCGATCGAGAAGCATGCGGCGTCGATCACGGTGCCGGGTGACCTCGACGATCCGAAGGTCATCCTCAAGGGCGCCGGCCAGTACGCGGCGATGTGTGCCGGCTGCCATCTGGCGCCCGGCGTGACCGACTCGGAGATCCGCCCCGGCCTGTATCCGCAGCCGCCCGATCTCAGCCAGGTGCGCGTCGAACCGCGCCAGGCGTTCTGGGTGATCAAGCACGGCATCAAGATGAGTGCGATGCCGGCGTGGGGTTTCAGCCACGACGACGCCACCATCTGGAGCATGGTGGCTTTCCTGCAGAAGCTGCCGGGCATGACCCCGGCCGAGTACCGGGCCATCGTCGCCAAGGCGCCGCCCGACGAGGACATGGGGCCG
>DAIAZB010000078.1 GCA_027443745.1 Thiomonas sp.
GTGGTAGTAGTGCGAATAGGCGGCCGTGATGCGTGCGTCGGGCGTGGCGTAGAGGAAGCCGCCGGGTGATGCCTGCCGCGCGACCGATGCCAACAGCCTGTCCGCTTCGGTCCGGTGGCCCAGCCAACGGTACACAAGCGCAGCCTGGGCGGTACCTTCGGTCCACAAGCCGTCGCGGACATCGGTGAAGTCGAAGCCGCCTGCGACGGCGTTCGCGTGCTCCACCCAGGCCAGCGCACGCCGCCAGGCCTTTGGCGCGTCGGGCAGCAGCTGCGCCCAGAGCTGGACGTCGAGCGCGGACGGCGAGCGCAGCGGTGTCGCGCCGTCGGCCGTGGTGCCCATCCAGAAATGTCCGCTGGTGCCGTCCCATTGGGCGGCGACGAAGCGGCGCGCGTGCCGCGCCTGCTGCTGCCAGTTGCCGCCCGGTGCATCGATGCGCGCCAGCCATCCGAACAGCGCAGCGAGGTCGATGTTGTGTTCGGTGGACTTCCACGTGGCCTTGCGCGGCGCCAGCATCCAGGACTCGATGCCGCCGTCGAAGCCGCCGGCGCCGCGCGTGTCCGAAGCGTGGGCGACCACCCAGCGGGCAAGCTGGACAGCGGCATCGCGCCAGCGCGTCTGCCCGGTGGCGTCGTGCAGCGCCAGCAGGGCCAGCCCGACCCAGGCCACGTTGCCGCACGACGTGCCGTCCTGGTAGGCGCCGGCATAGTCGTGCGCGGCATCGACCCAGCGCTTCCGTTCCCCATCCCACCAGCCGTTCGGCAGGGGCGTGCCGCCCTCGACGGCGCCGGCGCGGTAGGCGTCGCGCAGGCGCGTGTCATGCATCGCCGCAAGCCGCAGCGCTTCGCCGATGCGCCCGGCTTGCGGCAGCCGGCCGCAAGCGAGCAGGGCGATCACCGCCAGCGCGTTGTCGTAGGAAAAGGCCGCCGAATGCAGCGGCGGCAGATTGGGCGCGCCTGTTCCGCGGCGGCTGTCGTAACTACGCAGCAGGACAGGGGCGGTTCCGGGCACGGCATCGACGCGTGCGGCGAGCGCCTGGCAACTCGTGCGTGCCAGGCGCTCGTCAAGGGGCGTGCCGTATGCGGTGTCGGCGTGCCGTGGTTGCGTTGCCGCTGCGCAGGCGGGCGGTGGCCCACCTGCGACCAGCGCCAGCCAGGCGGTGATGGCACCGACGCCCAGCCGGTGGCGGAGTCTGTCGGCGGGGCGGGTTGCGGAGGACATGGCCTTACGGGCGAGGGCGAAAAAATGCCTTCATGACTGTCGATCTACGCAGGCATGAAGGCAACGGGGGAATGCGTTGTCGGGTCGGCGATGCCCTGCAGGCTCGATGCCAGCAGGGCATCGCCGAACGCCGTCCTCAGAAGTTGGCGCGCAGGCTGAGGTTGTAGCGGGTGTCGTCGCGGAAGAAACCCTTGGGCACCGAGGTGCCGTTGGTGTCGATGATCTCGCGCGTCTTGAACGTCGAGTTCAACAGGTTGGCCACCTGCAGAGCCACCTTGACGTGGTCGGTGAGCGCGTAGATCAGCGAGCCGTCCAACTGGCCCTGGGGAGCGGCCATGACCGGCAGGAACGGATAATCCGCCTCCTGGCCCGTGATGAGGAACTGCGAGCGCCAGTTCCACGCCAGGCGTGCCGAGAGCGGGCCTTTCTCGTAATACGTGGTGAAGTTGAACGT
>DAIAZB010000079.1 GCA_027443745.1 Thiomonas sp.
GCGTTTGCCGGGCACAGTGACCGCCTCCCTCTTGAAGACAATCACTGTAGAAACCCGACCGCAAAACGCACCCCGGCGGCGTGCGTCAACCGCTCACGATAGTCGTCGCTGAGCGATCAAGGTAATTGTCGGCCGCCAACCACGCCATGCAACGGCTCCATGTCTTGTGCATTCCCTGGTCCCCGGCCGTGATCTTGTGATACAGCGAATACATGCATCTAAAAGGAGGTGGTGAGATGGCTACTTCGATTCGCCTGGCTCCAGAAACCGAACGAAGGCTTGACGACCTTGCTTCCCATGCCGGGCGGACCAAGGCCTACTACTTGCGAGAAATCATTGAGCAAGGCATTGAGGACATGGAGGACTACTACCTTGCCGCTGATGTGTTGGGGCGTGTCCGCAAGGGGCAGGAAAAGGTGCATTCGGCGGCTGACGTGAGGAAAGACCTTGGCCTGGACGATTGATTACGCCGATACGGCCAAGTGGCAGCTTCGCAAGCTCGACAAAAAGACGGTGCGGTGCGCGGCGTATCGTCTGTTTCATGGACGAGCGCATCACCGGACTGGAAAACCCGCGCAGCACAGACAAGGCATTGACAGGCCCGCTTGGTGGCTTCTGGCGTTGCCGGGTGGGCGATTGCCGGGTCATTTGTGACATTCAGGACAGCACTTTGCGTGTCCTCGTGGTCAGATCGGGAACCGGCGCGAAATTTACCGATAGGGAAATTCTGGAGACCCCGCAGCAGGTCACTCAACAGACCACTCGCCCGCTCCAGCCCGCCAGAGGGTCGCTATTGCGGGCGCTTGCTGCTCACGCGCATATGCACCTTGATGCCATCGACATGTCGCACGCCAAGATGGAGGGTGTTTTCCGGGACGACACGCGTTGTGGCGATCCAGATGGGCTCGCCAAGATTGATCAGCGGTGATGTGGTTATGACCGGATGAATGATGACGTTGAGGTGCCGGTTAGCTTTCAATAGATCGACTGCAAATTCGGGATGCTCGACGGCAATGTCCTTGAGATTTAGTTTTGGTTTGCTACCGGGATATTTGGCCAGAAGTCGCTGCGTCCACTCATGCATGAGGCTTTTCCGGAAATCAGTGCTGATCCAGCCCAGGTGCAGAACATCCAATCCACCCCTGAATAAATCAAGCGGAACGGCGAGACGAGATAGCGGCTGATCAATGCGGTAATGCCAGTCAATTTGCAAAATGACCCCATGCTTGGCGAGCGCATGGGCGTAACGATCCGGTTGTGTTTTTCCGTAAAGTGCCCAGGCAACGCCGGCCGTCTCCCGTGCTGCTCCTTCTGGCTGCCCACGGTAAGGCGGCAGGGTGTCAGTGAAATCGACGGCTTGCGGAAGCGGCTGGCCTTTTGGAATCAGCAGGAGGTTGGTCAGGTTCAGATGGTTCATCGGCGGTCCAGCTTGCTCCAAAGACCATCCAAGCCTTCTGGCGTGGGCTCCGGAAACTCCAGGTCAAAATCGATGCCGCGTAGTTTCCAAGCACGTCTGGATAGGTGTTCCAGCGTGAGCTTGCGCTCGTCGACAGGCAGTTGCCATAGCTTGCCGGCGATTCGGCTCATATCCGCGCGGACATTGCCACCGTAGTCGATCCAGCGGTAGGCGTTGTGCAGGGTGCGGCCAAACAGAGCGGCGAACCGTGCGTAGTAACCTTGCCGGGCATAACCCGGCGCAAGCGCCCCATGGTTGGCGGCGAATTGTTCTTGGTCAGCCTTGTACAGGGCCTCGTAGACCTCACGCATCGATGGTGGATACCAAGTTGGTGGGCCAGGAGCCTTCTCGTAGAGGCGGATCAGGATTTCCAAGTCGAGGGATAGCGCGGCACGTGCGCGACAGCGCGCGGCTAACTTACTCGGGGGTATCGCCATGGCATAGGCCACATCAGCCGATGTGATGCCCATCGCAGCGCGCCATTGATCCAGGTCGATCCCCGTCAGCGGTCTTTCGCGTGGGTCTAGCGTGAAGTCGATTTCAACCTGGGCTACCTGCGCCAAGAGATTAAGGATGCGCTCGCGCTGATTGGTGACATGGCTGAGCTTCTTGGGGTTGATGAATGATTTTTTCGGCATGAGGCAAACATGGAATAAAAAAGCCGCCCGAAGGCGGCTTTTCAAAACACAGACGATGCAGCTCGTGCTGATCAGAACTGGTGGCGGATGCCGAAGGCGAAGCCGCTGGAACCCTGACCCGCGACTCCGGCAAAGCTGTCTGTGGAAGAACCAACCGCGAAGTGGGTACCAAGATCATTGCTGATGTGCGCGTACGAGGTGTACAGATTGGTTTGCTTGGACAGCGAATAGGTGTAACCGATGGCATATTGTTTGGCCGTACCTGCACCGGTACCAGTTCCGCCGTTCGCAACCAAGGTGTTCTTCGCGTTCTCATACGACACCAGGATTGCGCCTGGGCCAACCGGAACGGTGGCGCCCAGCATCCAGGATATATTCTTCCCGGTGAAATAGTCCTGCGTCGCGCTTTCGTAGATGCCCGAAATCTTGGCCACGCCGAAGTCATAAGCACCGTAGGCTTGCCACAATTTCAGTGCACCGTCGTTAGGGCCGCCCACAACCCCGTAGACATTTGTGACACGCCCATAGTTCAAACCGGCGGTGATCGGGCCATTGCCGTACTGACCATTCAAAGCGTAGCCACGTGAAACATTAATGTTCGAGCTAAACGGGGCTATCGTAGAGGCCACATTGCCGCCCGCAATCGTACTTGCGGTACCCGGTGCAAATGAATAGGCGGCGGTACCCGTGAAGCCACCAAGGTTCGGGGTGACATAAGCAACGGCTTGGTTGGCGCGATACAAACCATATTGGGCGACCAGCGAAAGATTCGCGATATCACCGGTCAAACCGAAGCCGAACGGATCCATATTCGCTTCGTTGTTGAATGCTGGTGTGTACTGGCGACCGGCGGTAACCGTACCAAAACCGCCGTTCAAACCCACAAAGGCTTGGCGCTGCATGAAGCCACCGCCGGTGCAGTAGGTCTGGCCAGCTATGTCTTGGTTGGTACCAGCCGCGCAGAAACCAGTCTCTGCGTCAAAAAACGCTTTCAAACCGCCACCCAAGTCTTCCGTACCCTTGACGCCAATACGCGAGCCGGACTGCACGCCAGAACTCAGCCCCGTAGAAGAAGTGGTTGAGCCCGCTGGGGCTCCTGCCGCAGGTGCGAGGCCGGTGAAATGGGTCACACCGAGGTCGATGATACCGTACAGCTGCACGCTGCTTTGGGCGAAGGCTGCGCCCGAGAATGCGCCCAGGACTGCTAGGGCGAGTAGTGATTTCTTCATGAGTTTCATCTCCAGAGATAGTTGGCCTTGAGGCCAAACAGGCTTGTGTGTGTAGCTTCGCACTACACCCGGAACGTCCGGCTCCCAGCAATCGGGAATGCAAACCCAGACAGACCTCATCGTACAGAGTCAGCCAGCTTTTCCAACTGTTCACGGTGATTTAGGCATGTCGAGTTGCTTGGTCGTTGCAATGGCACAACGCTGCAATCGTCCAATCCTTGGTGGCATCAGGCGTCATCCCAATTTCTTCGCCAGCTTCTCCGCCTCGACATGGGTGTACCGCTTGAGCATGGCAAGACTCTTGTGTCCCGTCATGCTCGCCACCTCCATGATGCCAAGGCCCTTCTCAAAGAGCCTGGACGTGGCCTCATGGCGCAAGTCATGGAAGCGAAGGTCAGCCAAGAATGCAGGATCGGGCTTGGTGCCGGCCTTCTTGCACGCTTCGCGATAGGCCGCCAGCGCCCGCGCCTTGCAGCGCGTCCAAGATTTCTCGACGCTGTCTGATGCAGCCCAGCCGAAGACGCGGCCATCGATGCGGCGGGGTAGGGCATGCATAGCGCGCAGGGATTCGAGCGCAGCGCTGGACAGCGCGACCGTTCGGCTCTCGCCATTCTTGGTGTCCACCAGGTGCGCGGTGCGCTTCGCCAGATCGACGTGCTTCCACTCTAGCCCCAGCAGTTCGCCCAGCCGCATCGAGGTTTCCACGGCAAGGACGATGATTTGCCGCAGGCCGGGTGTGCGCTTGGTTGAGTCTGACGCAGCCAGCAAGGCATCGAGTTCACCAGGCCGCAGGCGGCGGTCCCTCGACTTCGGGGCGGCAGGCTTGCGGATCGCCTTGGCCGGATTGCCGGCCGGTAGCGGGATCGACAGTTCCTTCTCGGCATGCGAGAACAGGCTCGACAGC
>DAIAZB010000080.1 GCA_027443745.1 Thiomonas sp.
GCCTTGGACGAAGCGCGTGCCGCCGGCTATCTCGGCGACAACATTCTCGGCAGCGCCTACAGCTTTCAGTTGCATGCCTCGCATGGTTTCGGCGCCTACATCTGCGGCGAAGAAACCGCGCTTCTCGAATCGCTGGAGGGCAAGAAGGGCCAGCCGCGTTTCAAGCCGCCGTTCCCTGCCAGTTTCGGCCTGTACGGCAAGCCCACCACCATCAACAATACCGAGACCTTTGCCGCTGTGCCCTGGATCATCCGCAACGGCGGACAGGCCTATCTGGAATGCGGCAAACCCAACAACGGCGGCACCAAGATCTACTCGGTTTCCGGTGACGTCGCGTTGCCCGGCAACTATGAAGTTCCCATGGGCACACCTTTCTCCAAACTCCTGGCGCTGGCTGGCGGCATGCGCGAGGGCAGGGCGCTCAAGGCCGTGATTCCCGGCGGCTCATCGGCGCCTGTGCTTCCGGCCAATATCGTCATGGACTGCACGATGGATTACGACTCCATCGCCAAGGCCGGCTCCATGCTGGGGTCGGGAGCGGTCATCGTGCTCAACGACACGCGCTGCATGGTGAAGTCCTTGATGCGCCTGTCCTACTTCTATCAGCACGAGTCCTGTGGCCAGTGCACACCCTGTCGCGAAGGGACTGGCTGGCTGTACCGCATGGTCCACCGCATCGAGCATGGCAAGGGCCGGCCGGAAGACCTGGACGCACTCAACTCGGTGTCCGACAACATTGCCGGGCGCACGATTTGCGCTCTGGGGGATGCGGCGGCCATGCCAGTCAAGTCCTTCATCAAGCATTTCCGCGCCGAATTCGAGCACCACATCGAACACAAAACCTGCATCGTGCCTGCGTATGTCTGACGATCGCGCAGCTCCTTGCATCGCCTGCACACGAGGTTGACACAACATGGTTGAACTGGAAATCGACGGACGCAAGGTCGAGGTGCCCGAAGGCTCCATGGTGATGGATGCCACGCACAAACTCGACATCTACGTCCCGCACTTCTGTTACCACCCGAAGCTGTCCATCGCGGCCAATTGCCGCATGTGCCTGGTCGACGTGGAAAAGGCCCCCAAACCCTTGCCGGCCTGTGCCACCCCCGTGGCCCAGGGCATGATCGTGCGAACCCATTCGGATAAGGCCATCCAGGCGCAGAAGGGCGTCATGGAACTGCTGCTCATCAACCATCCTCTCGATTGCCCGATTTGCGACCAAGGGGGTGAATGCCAGTTGCAAGACCTGGCCGTGGGCTACGGTGCCTCGTCTTCGCGCTACAGCGAAGAAAAGCGTGTGGTGTTCCACAAGAACGCCGGTCCTCTCGTGGCCATGGAGGAGATGACGCGCTGCATTCACTGCACACGCTGCGTGCGCTTCGGCCAGGAGGTCGCAGGCATCATGGAACTCGGCATGGCCAACCGTGGCGAGCATTCCGAAATCACCACCTTTCTCGAGGGCTCGATCGACTCCGAACTCTCGGGCAACATGATCGACATCTGCCCGGTCGGGGCACTCACCAGCAAGCCCTTCCGATTCGCTGCGCGCACCTGGGAACTCTCGCGTCGCGCCTCCATCAGCCCCCACGACAGCCTGGGCAGCAATCTGGTGATGCAGGTGAAGAACAACCGCGTCATGCGCGTGGTGCCGCAAGACAACGAGGCCATCAACGAATGCTGGATTTCCGACCGTGATCGCTTCAGCTACGAAGGACTCAACAGTCCCGAGCGCCTGACCCAACCCATGATCCGCAACGGTGAACAGTGGCGCGAGACGGACTGGCCCACCGCGCTCGGCTATGTGGCGCAGGGTCTCAAGCGTGTAATCGAGGTCGATGGTCCGCAGGCCCTGGGCGGACTGGCCACGCCGCAAAGCACGCTCGAGGAGCTATTTCTGCTGAGCAAGCTGGTGCGCGCGCTCGGCAGCGAGAACATCGACTTCCGCCTGCGCCAATCGGATTTTTCCGCGGATGCGGCTCGCGCGCAGGGTTCCGCCATTCCCTGGCTCGGTCTGCCGCTTGCCGATGTCCGGCATCTGCAATCAGCACTGATCGTCGGTTCCTTCCTGCGCAAGGACCACCCGTTGCTCGCCGCCAAGCTGCGCCGCGCCGCCCGCTCGGGTGCCAAGATCAGTCTGCTGCACGCGGCTGACGACGACGCCCTCATGCCGCTGCACGCGCGCATGGTGCAACCGCCCAGTCGGTGGTTGCGCGGCCTGGCCGAAGTGGCCGCGGCGGTGGCTGCGGAACAGGGTATCGAGGCCCCGTCCGCGCTTGCGGGGCTGCAAGCCGGTGAAACCGCCCGGCGCGTCGCTCTCGGTTTGCTCTCCGGCCAGCGCAAGGCCGTGCTGCTGGGCAATGCCGCCGCGCAGCATCCCCAGGCGGCGCAACTCGACGTTCTGGGGCGCTGGATTGCCGCGCGCATCGGCGCGAGCTTTGGCTACACCGTCGAGGGTGGCAACACGGTTGGTGCCCATCTCGTCGGAGCCATGCCGCGACAGGGCGGTCTGAACGCCGCGCAAATGTTGCGCACCCCACCTGCAGCGATGCTCTTGTTGAATGTCGAACCCGAACTCGACACGCAGGACGCGGCTCTGGCGATTGCGGCCATGCGTCGGTCGGCTTTTGTGGTGGCTTTGAGCGCCTACCGACATGGCGCGACCGACTACGCCCAGGTGCTGCTGCCGATTGCGCCGTTCAGCGAAACGGCGGGCAGCCTGGTGAACTGCGAGGGCGTTTTGCAAACCTTCAATCCGGTGGTGAGTAGCCCCGGACTATCGCGCCCCGCCTGGAAAGTCTTGCGCGTGCTTGCCGATCAACTCGGCCTGGTGGGATTTGAGTACGACACACTGGAGGCCGTGCGCGAAGCGGCGCTGCATGACCTGGATATCGCCTCCACGCTGGGGCAGCACATCGATAGTCCGCTGCCCGCCAGTCTCGAGATTGCTTCTTCAGCCGTACAGGATCAGGTCGCCCAATCGACCGATGCTTTCGAGCGTCTGGCGGAAGTGCCGATTTACAGCAGCGATGCCATCGTGCGCCGCTCAACCTCGCTGCAGCAAACGCGCGATGCGCGCCTGGCCGGGCAGATCGCACTTCCGCCAGACGCCTGGGAGCGTCTGGGACTGCAGCCCGGCGATCGCGTCACGGTCAAACAGGGTGCGAACAGCGCCGAGTTGCCGGCGCGGCGCGATGCCGGTCTGGCCTCTGGTGTGGCACGCATTCCCACAGCCCATCCTGCGACCGCGGGCCTCGGGCCCATGTTCGGTGCGGTTTCCGTGCACAAGGTCTGATCCATGCTCGACACCTTCAATTCCGGTGGTTTGAACCTGCTCGGCCCGGTCGCTTGGCCGGTCGTTTGGACCATCATCAAGATCGTCGCTATCGTCTTGCCGCTGTTCATCGCCGTCGCCTACCTCACGCTGTGGGAGCGCAAACTCATCGGCTGGATTCAGGTGCGCATCGGCCCCAACCGGGTCGGTCCCTTCGGCCTGCTGCAACCCATCGCCGACGGCCTGAAATTCATCTTCAAGGAAATCATTGTCCCGACACAGGCCAGCCAGTTCCTGTTCATCCTCGGGCCCATCATGACCATCATGCCGGCGCTCGCCGCGTGGTCGGTCATGCCCTTCGGGCCCGATGTGGCGCTGGCCAATGTGAACGCCGGACTGCTGCTGCTGCTGGCCATCACCTCGCTCGAGGTCTACGGCATCATTATTGCGGGCTGGGCGTCCAACTCGAAGTACGCTTTCCTCGGGGCGATGCGTGCCTCGGCGCAGATGGTGAGCTACGAAATCGCCATGGGCTTCTGTCTGGTGGTCGTGCTGATGGTTTCCGGCAGCCTGAATCTGACTCAAATCGTCATGGGCCAGATGAAAGGCCAGTTTGCCAGCATGGGGCTCAACTTCCTGTCCTGGAACTGGCTGCCGCTGCTGCCCATCTTCGTGGTGTATCTCATTTCCGGCATCGCCGAGACCAACCGCCATCCCTTCGACGTCGTCGAGGGTGAATCAGAAATCGTCGCCGGCCACATGGTGGAATATTCCGGCATGTCGTTCGCGCTGTTTTTCCTGGCCGAATACGCCAACATGATCCTGGTGTCCTTCCTCGCCGTGATCATGTTCTTGGGTGGCTGGGATGCACCGGTGTCGTTCCTCGGCTTCATTCCGGGCTGGATCTGGCTGGGCATCAAGGGCTTCCTGGTGGTCTCCATCTTCATCTGGGTGCGCGCCACCTTCCCGCGTTATCGTTACGACCAGATCATGCGCCTGGGTTGGAAAATCTTCATTCCCGTCACACTCGTCTGGCTGGTGCTGATCGGCGCCTGGATGCAGACCACCTGGTCGATCTGGAACTGAACCGGAATACAAACATGGCCGCAGTTCGCGACACCTTCAACAGTTTTTTTCTGGTTGAGCTCTTCAAGGGCCTGGCCCTGACCGGCAAGCACGCGTTTCATCGCAAGATCACGGTGCAGTATCCTGAAGAAAAGACGCCCATGTCGCCGCGTTTTCGCGGTCTGCACGCTTTGCGTCGCTACCCCAACGGCGAGGAGCGCTGCATTGCCTGCAAGCTTTGCGAAGCGGTCTGCCCGGCGCTGGCGATCACGATCGAGAGCGAGCAACGCGAGGACGGCACCCGTCGCACCACGCGCTACGACATCGACCTGACCAAATGCATCTTCTGCGGTTTCTGCGAAGAAAGCTGCCCGGTCGATTCGATCGTCGAAACCCATATCTTCGAGTACCACGGCGAGCAGCGCGGTGATCTGTATTTCACCAAGGACATGCTGCTGGCTGTCGGCGACCGCTACGAACACGAAATCGCGCCCAACAAGGAGGCCGACGCCAAATACCGCTGAAGGCCTTGCCGGCTGTGAACACCTCACGTGTTTCCTGACCGGTGTTTCGTTGCTCCACCACCCGCTCCAGGATCCGGAGGCAGCCTGCAGCCCCAGGCGGCAGGACGGTGGGACAACGCGCCGACGCCGCTGCCGTCTCACACCATGACCATCCAAACTGCACTGTTCTACATCTTTTCCGCCGTGTTGCTGTTCGCCGCCTTCCGCGTGATCACCGCGCGCAACCCGGTGCACTCGGCGCTGTATCTCGTGCTCGCGTTCTTCCAGGCAGCCACCATCTGGATGCTGTTGCGGGCCGAGTTCCTCGCCATCGTGCTGGTGCTGGTGTATGTCGGCGCCGTGATGGTGCTGTTCCTGTTCGTCGTGATGATGCTCGACATCAATATCGACCGCTTGCGGCAGGGTTTTTGGCGGTACTTCCCGGTTGCCGCCCTGGTGGGTGTGTTCATCGTGCTGGAAATGGCCGCGGTGCTGATGCAGGCCTTTCAGATCGGCGGGCAGACCGCTGCTGCACAGATCGGCGGTCAGCCTTCCACGCCGGTTGCGCATGCGCTGGCGCAGTTGCCCAACACCAATGCCCTGGGCCTGGTGTTGTACACCCATTACCTTTATCCGCTGGAAATCGCAGCGGTCATCCTGCTGGTGGCCATCATCGCCGCCATTTCCCTGACCCTGCGCCGTCGCAAGGACACCAAGGCGATGCAGGTGTCCGAACAACTCAAGGTGCGGCGCCAGGATCGCGTGCGTCTGGTGCAGATGAAAGCCGAGGGCAAGGAGTAAGCCATGTTGGGATCGCTCAGTCTCGCGCATTACCTGGTGCTCGGCGCCATCCTGTTCGCCATCTCGGTGGTTGGGATTTTTCTCAACCGGCGCAACCTCATCGTGATTCTGATGGCCATCGAACTGATGCTGCTGGCGGTGAACCTCAACTTCATTGCCTTCTCGCATGACCTGCAGAGCATGGACGGCCAGGTCTTCGTGTTTTTCATTCTCACTGTGGCCGCGGCCGAGTCGGCCATCGGCCTGGCCATCCTGGTGGTGCTGTTCCGCAACCTGTCCACGATCAACGTGGACGAACTCGACCACCTCAAGGGCTAAAGGCATGGCTGAGACGATCAATCCCAACATCCTGCTGGTCATCGCGCTGGCGCCGCTGGTGGGCGCCATCATCGCCGGCCTGTTCGGCAAGGCCATCGGCCGCGTCGGCAGTCACAGCGTCACCACCGCCAGCGTTGCCCTCTCTTTCGCCTTGTCGGCCTGGGTGCTGATGCAGGTGGTGGGTGGGGCTCACTACAACGGCACGGTCTACACCTGGATGCAGGTCGGCGGCCTGAAGATGGACGTCGGCTTCCTCATCGACAGCCTGTCGGCCCTCATGATGGTGGTGGTCACCTTCGTCTCGATGTGCGTCCACATCTACACCATCGGCTATATGTCAGACGATCCCGGCTACCAGCGCTTCTTCGCCTACATCAGCCTGTTCACCTTCAGCATGCTGATGCTGGTGATGAGCAACAACATGCTCCAGCTTTTCTTCGGCTGGGAAGCGGTCGGTCTGGTGTCCTATCTGTTGATCGGCTTCTGGTACACCAAGCCCACGGCCGTTTTCGCCAACATGAAGGCCTTCATCGTCAACCGTGTCGGCGACTTCGGCTTCATCCTCGGCATCGGCCTCGCCCTGGCCTACACCGGCAGCCTGAACTACACCGCCATCTTTGCCAAAGCCCCCGGGTTGGTCGCCTTGCACCTGCCCGGGACTGACTGGATGCTGACGACCGTGATCTGCATCAGCCTGTTCATCGGCGCCATGGGCAAGAGCGCGCAGTTCCCGTTGCATGTCTGGCTGCCCGATTCGATGGAAGGCCCGACGCCCATCTCCGCGCTGATCCACGCCGCCACGATGGTGACGGCCGGCATCTTCATGGTGGCGCGCATGTCGCCGTTGTTCGAACTGTCGAACACCGCGCTGTCCTTCATCATGGTCATCGGCAGCATCACGGCCTTGTTCATGGGCTTTCTCGGCGTCATTCAGAACGACATCAAGCGTGTCGTTGCCTATTCCACACTGTCCCAACTCGGCTACATGACGGTGGCGCTGGGCGCTTCGGCCTACTCCGTCGCCATCTTCCACCTCATGACCCATGCGTTCTTCAAGGCGCTGCTGTTCCTCGCTGCGGGTTCGGTCATCATCGGCATGCACCATGACCAGGACATCCGCCACATGGGCGGCCTGCGCAAGTACATGCCGATCACCTGGATCACCTTCCTGATTGGAACCCTGGCCTTGATCGGCACGCCGTTCTTCTCGGGTTTTTATTCCAAGGACAGCATCATCGACGCGGTAGGCGCCAGCAACCTTGCGGGCTCGGGTTTCGCCACGTTCGCCGTCACCGCCAGTGTCTTCGTCACCGCGCTGTACAGCTTCCGGCTCTATTTCCTGGTCTTCCACGGCAAGGAGCGTTTCCGCGATCTGCCGGCGCACGACGACCATGCCGTTGACGCCCACGACCATCACCACGGACCCCTGGAGCCTCACGAGTCGCCCTGGGTGGTGACCTTGCCCCTCATCCTGCTGGCCATTCCATCGGCCGTGATCGGCTACTTCACGATCCAGCCACTGCTCTTCGGCGGATTCTTCAACGGGGCCATCAGCGTCAATGCCGCGGCACACCCGGCCATGGCCGATCTGGCCGAGCATTTCCACGGCTCCTTCCAGATGGCCATGCATGCTTTCACCGCCTTGCCGCTCTGGCTGGCTGTGGCCGGTGTCGCGGTGGCCTATTACGGCTATATGGTGAACCTGGCCTTTCCCGCTGCCGTGGAGCGCCTGTTCAAGCCGGTCTACGTCTTGCTGGATCACAAGTACTACATGGACTGGATCAACGAGAACATCATCGCCGCGGGCACGCGCCTGGTGGGCAAGGGTTTGTGGAGGGGTGCCGATGCAGGCCTGATCGACGGCCTGCTGGTCAACGGCACGGCGCGCGTGGTCGGCGTCGCCGCGGGTTTGATTCGCCAACTGCAAACCGGCTTCATCTACTACTACGCCCTGGCCATGATCGGCGGCGTGGTGGTGTTCATGTGGCTCTATGTTCCGGGCAAGCTGCTGTCCGGTTGGTTCATCCGATAAATCCAACAAGGCCTGCGGCTAACGTTCCCAACCTATGCAATCGCTCCCCTTGCTGAGCCTGTCCATCTGGACGCCCATCGCCTTCGGCATCCTCATCCTGCTGCTCGGGCGCGACACCAACGCTCCGGCCATGCGCTGGCTGGCGCTGGTCGGCGCCCTGGTCAGTCTGCTCGTCACCGTTCCGCTGATCACCGGTTTCGACACCACATCCGCCAGCATGCAGTTCGTCGAGCGCGCGCCCTGGATCGAGCCGTTCAACATCCACTACCACCTCGGCATCGACGGCATCTCGCTGTGGTTCATTCCGCTCACCGCTTTCATCACCTTCATCACGGTGATCGCCGGCTGGCAGATCATCACCGAGCGCGTCGGCCTGTACATGGCGTCTTTTCTCATTCTCTCGGGGTTGATGATCGGGGTGTTCTGCGCGCTCGACGGCATCCTCTTCTATGTGTTTTTTGAAGCAACCCTGATTCCGATGTACCTCATCATCGGCATCTGGGGGGGGCCGCGCCGGGTGTATGCGGCGTTCAAATTCTTCCTCTACACGCTGCTCGGTTCGTTGCTGATGCTGGTGGCGCTCATCTACCTCTACTTCCAGTCTGGCGGCAGTTTCAACATCCTCGACTGGTACACGGTGCCGCTGTCGAGCACGGCGCAAATCCTGCTTTTCATCGCCTTCTTCTTTGCCTTCGCCGTGAAGATTCCGATGTGGCCGGTCCACACCTGGCTGCCCGATGCCCACGTCGAAGCCCCCACCGGCGGCTCCATCGTGCTGGCGGCCATCATGCTCAAGCTCGGCGGATACGGCTTCGTGCGCTTCGTGCTGCCGATCGTGCCAGACGCCAGCCATGAACTCGC
>DAIAZB010000081.1 GCA_027443745.1 Thiomonas sp.
GCTTTGGTGATGACGTGTTGCATGGTCGGACCGAGAGCTGTGAATCACCGCAGCATAGCGGCGGCAGGCGATAAATCGAACCCCCGGAATGCTGGCCGCCTTGCGTCCACTCCTGAGCAACCTCGCCGGCTCAAACGGCCACCTGGAGGCGGTCGAGTTGCTCCCGCACCTTGGCGAGCAGGTTCTGGAAATCGGCCATGCGCTGCCGTTCCTGCGCCACCACGACGGGTGGAGCGCGGTCGACGAAGCTGGAATTGGCCAGCTTGGTTTGCGCCTTGGCGATTTCGCCTTGCAGCCGCAGCACCTCCTTGCCCAGGCGATCACGCTCGGCCGCCACGTCCACGTCGACGAACAGGGCGAACCGTGTTGCGCCCAGGGCGCTTGTCGGCGCCGACTGCGTGGCCGTTCTCCACGCCGCTTCATCGGCAAACAGCTTCACGTCCGCCAACTTGGCGAGTGCCTGCAGGGCGGGGCGGTGACGCTCGATCAGCGTCACGTCACCACAGGCCAGCAGCGGCAGGCGCTTGGCGGGCGACACGCCGAGTTCACCGCGCAGATTGCGGCAGGCGTCGACCAACTGCTTGAAGGCGGCGATTTCGGCCTCGGCCGCGGGGTCGATTTTTTCCGGCCGCGCGACGGGGTAGGGCGCCACGGCGATGCTGGCGTCGCCACGGCCCGCAAGCGGCGCCACGGTCTGCCATAGCTCCTCGGTGATGAAGGGCATGATGGGATGGGCCAGGCGCAGCACCGCCTCCAGCACGCGGATCAGGGTGCGCCGCGCGGCGCGCTGCTGCGCGGGCGTGCCGGTGGCGGTCTGCACCTTGGCGATTTCCAAGTACCAGTCGCAGTACTCGTCCCACACGAACTGGTAGATGGCCTGGGCGACGAAGTCCAGGCGGTAGTCGGCGAAGCCCTGCGCCACTTCCTGCTCGGTGCGCTGCAGCCGCGAGGCGATCCAGCGGTCCGCGGCCGAAAAGTGCATATACCCATCCGGACCACAGGAGTCGTTGCATGGGCCCATGCCGCGGTCGAAGTCCGACAGGCTATCGACCTGCATCAACACGAAGCGCGTGGCGTTCCACAGTTTGTTGCAGAAATTGCGATAGCCCTCGCAGCGCTTGGTGTCGAAGTTGATGTTGCGGCCCAGCGTGGCCATGGAGGCGAAGGTGAAGCGCAGCGCGTCGGCGCCATAGGCCGGGATGCCGTCGGGGAATTCCTTTTCGGTGGCTTTGCGCACGGCGGGTGCGGTTTCGGGCTTGCGCAGGCCGGTGGTGCGTTTGTCGAGCAGGGGCGCGAGTTCGATGCCGTCGATCAGGTCCACGGGGTCGAGCACATTGCCTTCGCTCTTGCTCATCTTCTTGCCGTGGGCATCCAGCACCAGGCCGTGGATGTAGACGTGGCGGAACGGCACCTGGCCGGTGAAGTGGGTGGTCATCATGATCATGCGCGCCACCCAGAAGAAGATGATGTCGAAGCCGGTCACCAGCACGCTCGAGGGCAGGAACAGGTCCTGTTCGATGGTGTGCTCGGGCCAGCCCATGGTGGAGAACGGCACCAGGGCTGAGGAATACCAGGTGTCGAGCACATCCTCGTCGCGCTGGAGCGCGCCGGTGTAGCCGGCGGCCTGTGCCTTGGCACGCACTTCGGCTTCGCTGCGAGCGACGAAGATTTCGCCATGTGCGCCGTACCAGGCCGGAATCTGGTGCCCCCACCAGAGCTGGCGCGAGATGCACCAGTCCTGGATGTTGCCCATCCACTGCTTGTAGGTGTTGACCCAGTTCTCGGGCACGAACTTCACGCCGCCGCTGGCCACCGCGTCGATGGCCTTTTGCGCCATGCTCCTGCCTTCCGGTCCCGGCTTGGTGGTGGCGACGAACCATTGGTCGGTGAGCATGGGCTCGACGATCTGGCCGGTGCGGGTGCAGCGCGGCACCATCAGCCTGTGCTTCTTCGTCTCGACCAGAAGTCCCTCGGCTTCGAGCTGGGCGACGATGTCCTTGCGGGCTTTGAAGCGGTCGAGGCCTTGATATCGATGTGGAATTGTTTCGTCGAGGATTTCCTGGAGGGTCTGATTCCCCTTGATTTGATGGATCATCTCGTCGAATAGGAGACCCGGATTTTTGATGAAATGTGGCTTGTCTTGCTCAA
>DAIAZB010000082.1 GCA_027443745.1 Thiomonas sp.
GAAGCGGTCCAGGCCGCGGTACTCGGCCGGGATCTCGTCCATCGTGTCGACGACGGTCGCGTCCAGCGTGAAGATCGTCAGCATCGGCAGCTTGTGGCGCTGGCCGACCTGGTAGTCGTTGGTGTCGTGCGCCGGCGTCACCTTCACCACGCCGGTGCCGAAGTCCTTGTCCACATAGGCGTCGGCGATGATGGGCACCAGGCGGCCGGTGATGGGCAGCTTCACCTGCTTGCCGATCAGGTGCCGGTAGCGTTCGTCGTCCGGGTGCACCATCACCGCGGTGTCGCCCAGCATCGTCTCGGGGCGCGTGGTGGCCACCACCACGCTGTCCGAACCATCCTCCAGGGGGTAGCGCAGGTGCCAGAGAAAACCGTCTTCCTCGGTGCTCTCCACCTCCAGGTCGCTCACCGCGCTCCTGAGCACCGGATCCCAGTTCACCAGGCGCTTGCCGCGATAGATCAGGCCCTGTTCGTACAGGCGCACGAAGGTTTCGACCACCACGCTCGACAGCTTGTCGTCCATGGTGAAGTACGCGTGCTTCCAACTCACCGAGTCGCCCAGGCGGCGCATCTGGTTGGTGATGGTGTCGCCGGATTGCTGCTTCCACTCCCAAACCTTGGAAACAAAAGCCTCACGGCCGAGCTCGTGGCGATTCATGCCTCGCGCCTGCAATTGCCGCTCCACCACGATCTGCGTGGCAATGCCGGCGTGGTCGGTGCCCGGCACCCACAGCGTGTTGTCGCCCAGCATGCGGTGGTAGCGGGTGAGGGTGTCCATCACGGTCTGGTTGAAGGCATGGCCCATGTGCAGCGTGCCCGTCACATTGGGCGGCGGCAGTTGCACGCAGAACGAGGGCCTGGACGCATCCAGCGTGGGGGCGAACACGCCCAGTTCCTCCCAGCGCGCGCTCCAGCGGGCTTCGATGTCGTGGGGTTCAAACGATTTGGCAAGTTCAGTCATGGGAATCCATCAAACGGTAAGAATGTTCGGGCGCGGCACGGGTCATGCGAGATTCAGTTCCCCGGGTTGGCAGTCAGCCAGTTTTCCAGTGCCTGTGCCATCAGCGCGTGGATGCCGCCCTCGTGCGCCACCGCGCGTTCACGCAAGCGCTGCGCCAGTGCCGGTGGCAGCCGGCAGGTGACCGGCTCCAGTTTGATCGCGGCGGGGCCGGTCGGGCGCTCGCGCCTGGCTGCGGCAGCACCCTGTGCAAAACGCTCGGGCACACCCGCGGTTTTCATCTTGCCGTCGAGCTTTTTGGCCAGATTCTTGACCAAATCGGTTTTTTTCATGCTCATGGGCGATCTCTTCCAAATAAAGAATGACATTGTCTCGCACCAGCTCTTGGGCAGGCTTGGTACGACGATGGCGCCAGGGTCGGGCTCCTAGAATGGCGACATGTCCGATCTGCTGCTGCATCTCAATCCCGAACAGCTCGCAGCCGTCACGCTGCCGCCGGAAAACGCGCTGATTCTGGCCGGTGCCGGCAGCGGCAAGACGCGAGTGCTCACCACCCGCATTGCCTGGCTGATCTCCACCGGGCAAGTCTCGCCGGCCGGTGTCCTGGCGGTGACGTTCACCAACAAGGCGGCCAAGGAAATGCTGACCCGGCTTTCGGCCATGTTGCCCATGCCGGTGCGTGGCATGTGGGTGGGCACATTCCACGGGCTGTGCAACCGTTTTTTGCGGGCCCACTGGAAAACCACCGGGCTGCCGCAGACCTTTCAGATTCTGGACACGCAAGATCAACTCTCCGCCGTGAAGCGCCTGCTCAAGGGCCTGAACGTGGACGAGCAGCGCGCGCCGCCAAAACAGGTGTTGTGGTTCATCAACGGCATGAAGGAGCAGGGACTCAGGGCCAAGGATTGTGAGGTGCGCGACGCGCAAAGCAGGCTGATGGCCGAGGTGTACGCCGCCTACGAGGCGCAGTGCCAGCGCGAGGGCGTGGCCGACTTCGCCGAGCTGCTGCTGCGCACTTACGAGGTGCTGCGCGACCACGCCGAGATTCGCCAGCATTACCGCGCGCGCTTCCGGCATATCCTCATCGACGAATTTCAGGACACCAACCGCCTGCAATACCAGTGGCTCAAGCTGCTGGCCGGGCCGGACGAGCCGCAGCCCAGCGCGGTGGTGGCCGTGGGCGACGACGACCAGAGCATCTACGCCTTTCGCGGCGCCAACGTCGGCAATATGGATGATTACCAGCGCGAGTTCCACGTGCACCACCTCATCAAGCTGGAGCACAACTACCGCTCGCATGCCAACATCCTCGACACCGCCAACCACCTTATCGCGCACAACAACCGTCGCCTGGGCAAGAACCTGCGTACCGAGGCAGGCGCAGGCGAGCCCGTGCGCGTCATCGAGCAGCCCAGCGACCATCAGGAGGCGGCCTGGGTCGTGGAGGAGATTCGCCTGCTGCTGCGCGGGGGCTGCAGGCGCGACCAGATCGCGCTGCTCTACCGCTCCAACGCCCAGTCACGGGTGATCGAGGGCGCGCTGTTCAATGCCGCCATTCCCTACAATGTGTACGGAGGCCTGCGGTTTTTCGAGCGTGCCGAAATCAAGCATGCGCTGGCCTATCTGCGCCTGCTGGACAACCCGCTGGACGACACGGCCTTCCTGCGCGTGGCGAACTTCCCGCCGCGCGGCATCGGCGCGCGCACCCTGGAGCAGCTGCAGGACGCGGCGCGCCTGCGCCAGGTGCCCCTGGCCGAGGCTATTTCCGCGCTTGGTGGCCGTGGTGCGGCCAGCCTGCAGGCCTTCATCGACCTGCTGGCCCAGGCCAAACATGCCTGCACGGCCATGAGCCTTCCAGACCTCGTTCGCCACTTGCTCGAAGTGTCCGGCCTGCTGGAGCATTACCGCCATGAGCGCGATGGCCAGGACCGCGTCGAGAACCTGGAGGAACTGATCAACGCCGCCACCGCCTTCGTCACGCAGGAGGGCTTCGGCCTCGACGCCGAGGCGCTACGCGAGCGGCCACTGTCGGATCAGGCGCTGCAGAACCTGCAAGCCATCGACCCCACCACCGGTGAGACGCTCTCGCCACTGACCGCTTTTCTCACCCATGCTGCGCTGGAGGCCGGCGACAACCAGGCCCAGGCCGGGCAGGACGCGGTGCAGATGATGACGGTGCACGCCGCCAAGGGGCTGGAGTTCGACGCCGTGTTCATCACCGGCCTGGAGGAGGGCTTGTTCCCGCATGAGAACGCGATGAACGAGGCCGACGGCGTGGAGGAGGAGCGTCGGCTGATGTATGTGGC
>DAIAZB010000083.1 GCA_027443745.1 Thiomonas sp.
TGGGGCAAAGGGCGACATCCGCCCCCGATTTTCGGCTGCGTTTCGGGCATCCTGACCGCAAACGGGTCGCTTTTCGCGCAGTTCACGAACATGGATGTCGGCGGCTCCGCCCAAGAAGTCATTTCTTCAGTGCTTCCCTAGGAGTTTGCTATGAAGCGCGTCTATCTCGAACCCAGCCTTTCGCATCAATCAAACGATGCATACACTAGGCCTGCCACCGGAATCCAGAGGCAATCTGCAAGCTGAGCAAAACCAGCGCCTAATTTGAACCTTGGCAGGCCGGGCTGACGAGTTCGGCTTGCATTTATTTGAAGACCCCATGAAGCCCGAGTTCTTTATTCAAATAGACAATGGTAAGCTCATCCTGTGGAACTATCGGCGTCATGAGCAATTCGAAATTGACAAGCCAACATTATCACGACTCCTTGACCTTTCTCGTGATGACTGCGAATCAACCTCGCGCATGGATGATGAAATTGCCAAGTCAAAATGTATGGAGTCCCCATGCCCAAGCAACTGGGGGTGGGATTGTCTATCGCGAATATTTCATGTGGGAACGCAAATTACCTACCTATTAAGCGATCAAGGCGAGCAAGAGGCTGATTACAGCGGGTACATCGAATTCTGCAATTCCATTGCCCACAAAGTCCCGAATCTTACGACCTCCCGCGGTGACGGGTGCATCAATTTACCGAGCCCTCGATGGGATTCAATTCAAAAAATTTCGGTTGACGAGGCGCTCTCTCGGCGATATACCTGCCGAAATTTCTGGGGAAAATCAGTTTCACTCGTGCAGCTCTCAGACGCACTCTGGGCTACTTTTGGAGCGATCCATGGATTTGACAAGAGTGAATATGAAGAGGCGGGTTTAAAGACGTTTGGTTATCGACGCTCATCACCCTCCGGCGGATGCCTGCAGACAAGTGAGCCATACCTTGTTTCGTTAAACGTCGAAGACCTCGCGCCGGGTATATACCATTACAGAAGTCATGAGCATACACTCGGGATAATTCACGAAAACATCAAAAGAGACGATTTGACGAAACTTCTTTGCGGGCAATCCTGCGGCGAGGATCTTGCTTACGGAGTATTCATCACAAGCCGCTTCGATAAAATGTGGTGGAAATATCCTCACTCACGTGCATATCGCGTTGCGCTGATGGATATCGGATGCCTGGCACAAACGTTTCAGCTTGTGTCGACCGCACAGGGCGTTCAGTCTTGGCTGACAGGCTATTTCATGGATAGGCAGGTCAACAACTTGCTAGGTCTGAACGATACTCTTGAATCGTCGATGTTCTTTCTCGGTGCAGGAATAGGGAGGGGCGCGATCGCGCGGGGGATGCATGAGGCAGTCCGCAAACTCAACATCAATCGCAAATGAAAATTCTCGCACTGAAGCCCGGGCATGACGGGCACGTTTGCCTTATTGAAGGCGGGCGACTTTTGTATTCGATCGAGGCGGAGAAGGATTCAGGGTGTCGCTACGCGGAACTAAGCGCCATTCAATTTCTTGAATGTGCAACCATGATGCAACACAGCCCCCATGCAGTCGTCATCAGCGGCTGGTCGAGGGGGAGCGAAGTTACAGGGTCCTCGATAGGCGACGGCTACTGCGGACTCTCTCCACCCACGATAGACAGAAGATTCCTACTTGGTCAGCCCACGCTGCGCGCATCGTCATCCCATGAGCGAAGCCACATTCTGTGCAGTTACGGCCTATCGCCTTTCCCGCAAGGCATACCTTGCTATGCATTGGTGTGGGAAGGTTACCTCGGGTCATTTTATTCAATTGACGCGTTTCTTAACATCGAAAAGCGCGAAGAGATCATGGTGGGGCCGGGGGATCGTTACGCACTCGTCTACGGCCTTGCCGATCCATCTTTTCCAAACATTGAGGGGAAAGTTAGACTTTCGGATGCAGGGAAAGTCATGGCCTTGGCGGGCTTCGCCAGAAATTGCATCGCCTCATCTGGAGAATTGGACGTCGTTCGTACGATTATGCGGCATCCACTCGTGAAGCCCCCGCTCCGAAAGGAGGAATTTAAAGGCGCCCCAATTTATAATGCTGGCGTGGATTCGCTCGTCGCAAAGCGCCTGAGTCGCCTTGTTTCCGATTCAATATTTGATATTTTCATTGATCGCATTTCAAATTGCGTACATGACCGACGTCCGTTGCTGATCTCTGGAGGCTGCGGTCTGAACTGCGAGTGGAATACAAGACTTCGCCAATCTGGGCTTTTCGGTGAGGTCTATGTTCCTCCATGCACTAATGATGTGGGAGTCGCAATTGGATCGGCCATAGATGTTCAGCGCGCATTGAACGGTTCGGCGAAAATATCGTGGAGCGTTTACGCGGGCCCCAATTTTCAAGAGGATATGGATATTGGAGATTCCGAGCGCGTTGATAACTTCCGGAGAGTGCCATTTTCAAGCGCAAAAGTTGCGCGTGATATTGCGTGCGGCTCAGTTGTCGCGTGGGTTACAGGTCGAATGGAGATTGGCCCGCGAGCACTTGGGGCGCGTTCAATCTTGGCTAGCCCGATGATTCCTGGCATACGCGACCGCCTCAATGCGATCAAAGATCGCGAGGGATTTAGGCCGATTGCACCCGTCTGTCTGGAAGAGGATGCCGGCGTACATTTTTCCGAACATCGCCCAAGCCCTCATATGCTTTATTTTAGCGACGTCATAAACCCGGCATTGAGTGAAATAACGCATGTCGATGGGACGGCTCGCGTACAGACGCTGACGCGAGTGCAAAACGCAAGCCTCTATGAATTGCTTGGGAGCTTTCGCAAGGAGTCCGGTGTTGGCGTACTTTGCAATACATCACTGAATTTCAAAGGTGCAGGCTTCATAAATCGCGCCAGCGATCTTTTGAGTTACTGCAAAGAGCGGGAGCTTGACGGATTTGTCGTCGATGGAAAGTATTTTGTGCGAGATTGAAAGTAAAATTGGAGGAGCAGCGTCGACGCTGGATTCAGAGAGGGCGTTCAAGGCTTTGCTGTGTGCGCGAATTATTTCATCAAGTATTATTTGGATTGATTTTACGCTGCTGTTCACGCTGATGAGTTATCAGTGGCATGCGACGGCGCTGGAGGTTGGATTGGCCACGGCTTGCTATGGAATGCCTGGATTAATTTTAGGACCCTGGTTCGGTGCCGTTGCGGATCGCGCCGATCCCATCCGTGTCTTGAGGCGAAGTTATTGGATTCGGGCAATTTCGTCGATCGGCCTTGTCGCCTCGCCGACCTTTGCAGCATTCGTCCTATTTGTAATCTGCCAAGGCGTCTCCAATCTCGGCGTCATGCCTTCGGAACAGATCTTGATCAAGCGGACTTTGACGACCGAATGGATGATCCAGCATGCACGGTATACAAGCGTGTTCGATCAGGTGGCAAAGGTGGCGGCACCTCTGGCAGGGGCGGCGCTTGCCCACGGTTTAGGCGCCCGGGCGGGTTATATTGTCTCTGCCTCCCTGGTTATCCCAGCGACGGCATGCCTGCATGCCGTCGGGCGACTTGCCGCCGCGCGACGTGTCGGTGCGGGCGAGCAACGGGGCGCGTCTCGCAGTTTGGGGACGCTTCTTTCGGTACTTCGTCAGAAAACAGGGTATCGACTGGCGTACTTCGCCACCTTGTTGCAGACGATGGTTCTTGGTCTTTACGATCCCCTTCTTGCACTGTTTCTGCGGCAGCTCGGTCTGCCTGTCGAGACCTTTGGCATCATCGTCGCCGCGACGGCTTGCGGCGGCGTGGCCGCGGCGTTTTCGATGCGAAAACTGCCCGAAGTTCAAGGTGCAGCGCATACCGAATGGCTGTTGGCGGGCTTTGGCCTGACGGTGTTCCTTCCTGGCTTACTCGTGGCCTTTGGGATTTTGCCTCCGATGGTCGGGCTTGTTTTGTTGTGGCTGATCAACGGATATTGCTACGGTTCAACGGCGATTCGGTTCGCAGTCACCCAGCAAGCTCAATGCCCAGTCGACTGCCTCGGTCGCGTCGCAGCCACTGCGCGGAGCACCCAGCTCGCCGCGCTGGTCTGTGGCCCCTTGGTGGGCTCGACACTGGCGTCTTTCACAGGAATCCCTGCGATCCTCACCTTGGCTGGCGGCGCTGCGATAGCGTCTGCGTTCGTGTTTCGATGGCGTCGCCACCTGCAAGATCGGTGCAGTCAGCGTGTGGAATAGTAGAGTTCGATCAAAGGTAAGCGATGCATAAACTCCAGCGCCGGGTGCCAGCCAGCGGTCAGGCGCAGGGCTGGACAGGCTTCATCGCTTCTGGGTTTGTGGCCCTGCTTCAGTGCCTTTTCACCAAGCGCAGGTAGGCCACGGCGAACACCGCGGCGACGCCGATGTTCACCCACAGTCGTGCCCAGAACCGGTGTCTGAGGAACAGGACGTCCACGCCGACGATGACGGCGATCATGGTCAGGACGCCAAGGGCGGCGATGGCCGTTCGGGTCATGGTGGCGCCGTGGTGCTCAGGCCGTGCTCATTTCGTGTTCCGCGGCGAGCGCCAGGAAGGCCGAACGCGACAGCTTGCGCCGTCTCGCCTCGGTGTCGATGCGCTGGACCAGGCGCTCGGGCAGGCTGATGTTCAGCCGCACGGCCCGCGCGTTGATACGCGACAGATCGATGTCGAAGAGCATCCAGGCGCCCCCCGAATAGTCAGGATCGCTGGCCAGATCTTCCAGGCGGGTCGGTTCCGGAATCCCTTCCTCGCCGCCGGCGAAGTGTGCTTCCACGGCTTCCTGGACTGCGCGCGGCAGATCTTGCCACGCGTCGGCGGCCGAGAAACACCCTGGAAAATCAGGGAAGGTCACGCCGTGGGCGTGCTTGTCATCTCCGATGTGGACGTAGGCGGGGTAGAGCATCAAACCTCCTGGAACTGGATCCCGGCCTGCTTCATGATCGAGCGCACGGTCGGCAGCGGCAGATCATTCTTCGGGTGCGGTACGGTCACCTTCCCGGGCTTGGTCGGATGGCGGAATTGGTGGTGCGATCCGACCGTATGGACGAGGAACCAGCCAACGGCCTTCAGAAGCTTGATGACCCGAGAGTTGTTCGTTGTGTAAGTTTACACAACCGTGTGGACGGCGCAAGTTGACAGGCTGCTTTCAGGTGAGGTTCCAGTGGCCAGATTCGCGCTGGTCGGCGAGCCACAACCCAGAGCCCGCAGGTCACAAGCCTGGGGGGCTTTTCGTGCCCGGGGGGAGGCGCGTGGTGACCCGTTCAGCATGGCGGCCGACGCAGCGTGAGCGGAAAGCGTAACCCGCCTCCCTCGGCTCAGGAAGATGTGCGGGTGCTCCACGGATCGATCACCGCGACCCCGCAGCCTTCGAAGTCGGCCGTGTTTCGCGTCGCGACCATGGCCTCGTTGGCGAGGGCGATGGCGCAGATCTGGCAATCGAATTGGCTGATGGGCCGGCCCGCGGCGCGGCGCTGGGCCGCGATGGCGGCGTAGGCGCGCGCCGCGGCGCGGTCGAAGGGAAGAATTCGATCCTGGAAGTCCTCGTTAAGCATCCCTTCGATGGCTTTGGAAAGCTCGGCTCGGCGTTTGCTTGCCGGCATGATCGCCACGCCGTGTCGCAGCTCGGCTTCGCCGATCGCGGTGAAATAGATCTCCGACCCGTCCTGCGCCGACAGCCAGGTTTCCACCTGTCTGGCGGGCGTCGGGCGCAGCAGCTCGGAGAGGACGTTGGTGTCGAGGACGATCATGGATCGCTTCCTGGGTCGAACGCCGGCGGCTTGCGCATCGGCTCGCGCGCGGGCAGTTGGACGTCCGCGCGGGCGGCCGGAGTCAGGCGCGATCGAATCGCCGCGGCAAGGTCGCGTGGTGGCGCGTTCTCGTTCATGACGCGGCGCAGGATTTCGCGCGCCTCCTCTTCCATGGAGCGACCGTGCATCGCCGCGCGAACTCTCAGCCGGTGTTTGATGTCATCGTCCAGATTGCGGATCGTGATGCTGGCCATCCCGCGCTCCCAGTCTGTGGGAAATGGCATCAGTGTAATCGTTGATTGCATTGAAATCATTGGCCGCGCGCGTCCGAGGGACATGCGCGGCGTGGTGCAGGTCGGGCGAGGCGGCTTCCACGAGGGGAGCTCAGGTTTTCATCTCGACGCCCCAGGGCCCGGATTCGCCCGGGCCGACGAGCCAGACACGAAGCCCCAAGTCACAAGCCTGGGGCTTCTATTCAGGTCGTGCCCAGTCAGCGCATCGCGGCGATATCGCTTCAGGGGATATCGGCATGCAAGGACTTGAGCTCGGCAGACAATTCCGTCACGGCCTCGCCGATGACTTCCCGATTGCGAATGGCAGCATCCTGGAGAACCTCGTCGGCCATGAAATTGGCTTCCGACTTGCCCGCGGTGAAGCGAAGCCGCTTCGTGGCAGCTGCCGCAAAGTGCCCGAGGACGTCCCGATCACGCTGCGTTGGAGTCACAGCGGAACGGCTTCCTGAACGATGCGCTCGCGCGTTCCGGGGGAAAATCTCCCGCGCTCAGGACGTCCACGGAAACGCCAAGCTCCGGTTCGATGGCGCGCTGCAGGCGGACCATGTCGAGCAGAGTCGTGCCGCGTGGTACGTCGACCAGCAGGTCAACGTCGCTGCGCTCGGTGTCTTCTCCGCGCGCAATGGAGCCGAACAGTCGCACGTTGCGAGCGCCCAGGCGCTGCGCCGTGCCCAACACGGCGCGCGACGTGTGGCGACGATCACCGACGGTCGGGCGCTCATGGCATGGAATCCGAGTGGAACGGGCAGCTTGGCGGGGCACACTCTGGAGCGCCTGGGCGACAATCCGCGCCACTGGCGCATCGATGCGGTGAAGTCGGTCGCAGCGCGCCCGCGGTTGTGCTGTCGCAATGAGGGTTGCAGTCATCGTGTGTTCGCTTGCGCTGGCGTCGATGAGGTTGTCTGCATTCCGGCGTGTCGCCCGATCAAGCCCATCCCGAAGCTGACGTGTCACGGACCAACGCCGGAACCGGTGAAGCCGGTGCAGCGGTTGCCGCGCAGTCTGCATGCTGAGTTGGTCGGGCGCGCTCGGTCGGAGGGAACGTCGCTCAATACCTTGAACGCAAGGCCTCTTGCCGAGGGCGTGGGGCGCGCGGCGGCAGCGACCGACGCCTCGGCCGACGCTTCGCCGGTGCGCGCCTACCCGCGCGGGTCGACCCGCAGCCGCCGCTTGATCGCGCGCAGCAGCGCGCCGAGCAGCGGCAGCGCTTCGTAGAACTCCTCGGCCGCGTCCCAGTAGTCGCGATGACGGCGGACGCGGCCGTCGGCGTCGAACTCGATGCGGCTGGCGCCGTGGATCACCCAGTTGCGGCGGCCCCAGCCGGTGCTGCGGAAATGGAAGTTCCAGGTCAGGAAGCATTGCCCGTCGTCGCCGATCACGTCGAGCACGGTGAAGCGCGGATCCTCGGTGGTCTCGAACATGTGCCGAAAGACGCGGGCGATGGCGTCGACGCCGGTGACCGCGTTGAACGGATCCTTGAAGCTCGCGTCGGCGCGGTAGATCTGCCCGATGCGCTCGAGCCTCGCCGGCGACAGCGTCTCGAAGAATTCGATCACGCGCTGCGCCGGCGCGCCAGCGCCGGGGCGTGGCGCCGTGGCGTGCTGCGGCATGCTCGCTTCGCGGTGCAGGGTCACCGTCCGGTGACGCGACGGATGGCGCGGAAATAGGCGCGGTCGGGCAGGCAGCGCAGCAGCCGCAGCCACGCCGTGAAGCGAGCCGGGAAGTGGATGTCGAAGCGACCGCATTGCCAGCCGTCGACGATGCGCCGCGCGGCTTGTTGCGGGGTCATCAGCGCCGGCATCGCGAAGTCGTTGCGCGCGGTCAGTCGCGTGGCGACGAAGCCGGGGTTGACGACGCTGACGCCGATGCCACGCTCGCGCAGATCGAGGTGCAGGATCTCGGCCAGGTTGATCAGCGCGGCCTTGGTCGGGCCGTAGGCCAGCGCCTGCGGCAGGCCGCGCCAGCCGGCGACGCTGGACACCAGGCTCAAGTGCCCGGTGCGCTGCGCCAGCAGCACCGGCAGCACAGCGTCCAGCCAGCGCAAGGCGCCGCGGTAGTTGACTTCGTCGTGCTCGAGCGCGGCGTCGAGGTCGAACGTTGTGGCGCGCATCGGCGCGTAGGTGCCGGCGCAATACACCGCGAGGTCGACGCCGCCGAACGCGTCGACCACGGCCGTCGCGGCGGCGCCGACGCCACGCGCCTCGCGTACATCGACGGCCAGCGCGAGCTCGGCGCCGACGGCGGCGAGGGCATCGGCGTCGCGCGCCGACACCGCGACCCGCGCGCCGCGCGCCACGAGCTCGCGGGCCAACGCGGCGCCGATGCCGCTCGACGCGCCGACGATCCAGACGCGGCGCCCGTGCCACGGCCCGAGCGCAGGATTCAGCGGCATCGACGGCCCCTGTTCACGGCTTGTGGAACGCAATCACGATGCTGGCGAAGCGGATGCCGAACTTGCGCATCTCGGTCTTGTTCAGCAGTACATGGTCATTCATCAGGTACATCCAATCGTCCATCTGCATCCGATAGGTCGACCCATCGACCGGAAGCGCCAGCGTGTAGTGCCAGTTGAACGCGTTGCCTTCGGCGTCGCCGCGCGCGGTGCCGACGACGTCGGCCGCGCTGCCTTCGTAGCGGCGCTTGCCGTCGGCGCCGGGGAGGCGGCGCAAGTGCCAGACGCGTTCCGATTTGCTGCCGTCGGCGTAACTGAAATGCTCGGTCAGCGTGCCCTCGTCGCCCGACCAGCGGCCGACCATATCGACATGGAAGCGCTTGACGACCTTGCCGGCGCGGTTGAACACGAGACCGTCGGCGGTCAACGGGCCGTTGAAATATTGCTCGAGCGCCAGCGTCGGGGTCTGGTCGCGATACGCCGCGGGGGTCACGCTGGCGCAGCCGCAGAGCAGCGCGGTGCCTGCGGCCAGCACGGGCAGTCCGACGGCCGCGGTGAGGAATCGATTCATCGTGCCACCTCCATATCGTGGGCGAGGCGATCGGTGTCGCCACCGCGCTTGATCAGCGTGTACTGAACGACGTCGATCGTGCCGGCGGCGAACCCGGCCTCGCAGTAGCCGAGGTAGAACTCCCACAGCCGTTCGAAACGACGATCGAAGCCCTGCGCGCGCACCTGTTCGAGCGCGGCGACGAAGCGGCGCCGCCACAGCGCCAGCGTGTGCGCGTAGTCGGCGCCGAAGGCGTGCGCATCGGCGATCTCCAGGCCGGCGCGGCTGGCCTGTTCGGCGAACACGCGCCGGCTCGGCAGCATGCCCCCGGGGAAGATGTAGCGCTGGATGAAGTCGGTGCTGCGGCGGTAGCGGGCGAACAGCGCATCGTCGATCGTGATGGTCTGGATGCACGCGCGTCCGCCGCTGCGCAGCAACGACGCGACGGTCGAGAAATACACCGGCCAGTGGGCTTCGCCGACGGCCTCGAACATCTCGATCGACGCGATCGCGGCGTAGCCTTC
>DAIAZB010000084.1 GCA_027443745.1 Thiomonas sp.
CGGATGGAAGCGGTCAAAGTAAGGATGCGACTTTGCGAATCCCCAGGAGGTCTCGTTCCATTCCGTGGCGACGATGGCGTGACCCTGGTTCTGGAAGTCGCCAAAGCGGCGATCCCAGTCCGCGGGACCATCCGTGTAGCCGTACGGATGTATGGCATAGGCGGTATTGGCCGGAATCCCCGCGGGCAGCTCAAATCCGGCAAAAGTCTCGGCGTACTTGTCGCCATCCAGGAGCAGAACATTGTCCGGCGCCAATTTCCTCACAAATCGGGCGAGCGGAACCATGCCCACCTCACCATCGCCGCAACCGTATGCCCAGTTGGTCAAGCTTCTTTTACCGCATGCCAGTTGCGTGTTCGGCTCATTGAATATTTCCAACATCACCCCTGGGCGCTGGCCCAGCGAGGGGGCCAATTGCGCCCATGCCTCTTCGGTTTGTCGATCGGGCAGACTTTGCAACTGGCCGTCGCCGCGCAACGGCGTACAACTATAGCCTTGCGTTTGCATCGATACGATGACGACCAAGCCCATAGCCCGGGCTTGACGAATCACGGACAGCACCTTATCCGTATAGGCAGAAAGGTAGTGTTCATGCTCGTAGGCCAGCGCGCCCTGGCTCACCTGGAAACGCACCGTGTTGGCCCCCCACCGCTCTTTCATGGCCAGCAACTGCTGTCCCGTCTTTCGGGTCATGGCGGCTTCGGCCGCCGCCAATTTCCGCCTTATCTCCGAGCTCATCCGAGTGCACATCGCAGCAGCATATGGCCTGGGATAGAGCACGCCCACGGAGTTGAAGCCTCGCGGGACGAAGGGTGTGTGAGTACCCGCCACCCAGAGCGAACCCTCGCCCACCGACACGCCACTCGTTCCGTAGCCTGAAGTCGCGGCAAACGCCGGCAAGCTGATGGCCGCCGCGGTCACAAGGATGGCGCAAATGAATCGTCTTATCGATGAATCCGTGCAAAATCTCATGGTGCCCCCAAAGCAGCTCCCGAGGTTGCGTCCGGTTTGTGGTGGAAATTCTGGAAGGCGGGTTACCGGCGGTTCGATCATCGTGAAGCTCAGGCCGCGAGGTCAAGTGCGCGGGGTGGTTCGTGCAGGCTTTGCCAGCCATCGACTTTGCGCAGCACGATCTGACCGCTGGCCAGCAGCGCCCAGAACAGCATGCATACCGTCTCGGCACAGGGCAGTACGCACTGGTGTCTTGATCCGACGCCAGAACTCCTCGTGCAGCCGCTCGATCGCGTTCATCGTCCGCAACGAGCGCCATTGCGCCTCGGGGTAACCCAGGAACGTGAACAGGCGGTCGCCGGCTTCCTCCGGGCTGTCGGCCACGGCGCGACACTTCAGCTTCCACTTGCGCAGGAACGCTCTGCGCTTGGTCTCCGCCGCTGTCCTGGCGTAGGATCAGATTAGGATCGGTGTAGTCGGCGCTCCGCTCGGCGTCGCCCAGGACCTGAACCGCCCCACAGATCATTCTCGAAGAAACGAAGCAAGGGCATGAACTTTCGACACAAGGGATGGCGCTGGCCGTGGGCAGCCGTAGTGGCATTCGGCCTGTTCCTCGGCGTCTACCTGCCCAGCTTCGGCCTGCTGTATCTGCTGCACCTGTTGACGCCGGTATGGATACCCTTGGTGATGCTGCTCACGGTGTTGGCGGCGTCGCTCTGGGCGTGGGCGTTATCGCGTGCCAGGGCGCCGCACGCATCGGCGGCCACCTATGGTCTGTGCTGGCCGGCGTCCACCGGCGCCGCTGCAGTCTGGGTCGCCCTGGCCGTGCCGGTAGCCGGGCTGGTCGCGCTGGCCGGCCATTTTGCGCCGCCGGAACCGGGGCCGCTGGGTGGGCTGCACCTGCCGGCCGCGCTGCTGTGGCTGTATTTCGGCGCGATGGCGCCGCTGCAGGAAGAATGGATCTTCCGCGGCCTGATCCAGACCCAGGCGCAGCGCGCACTGGGCTCCTACCCCGACACCGACACCGACACCGACACCGCGCACAGCGGCGCCGCGATCGGCGCCAGTCTGATCGTCGCCATCCTGTTTGGCGCGATCCATCTGGCGATCGGTCCGGTTACCGCCGCGGGGGCGCTGCTGCTTGGCCTGCTGGCCGGCGAGGCGCGACGCCGTAGCGGCAGCCTGCTACCCGCGGTGGCCATCCATGCGGTGTTCAACATCATCGCGGGCGACCTGCTGGCGAGCATGCTGCGCTGACGCGCGCAGGCCGTCTCCCGTGAGGCGCGCCCGGCTTTACCGGGCGATGCACCTTCAGACCAACAGCGTGGCCTCGGCCATCCCCACCAGCGCGGACTTCGGCACCAGGCCGAACTGGGTGGCCTGCACTGCGCCGTTCTTGAACAGCAGCAGGGTGGGCGCGGAGCGCACGCGGCAGGCGATGGCGGTCTTCGGGTTCTGGTCCATCTCCACCTTCA
>DAIAZB010000085.1 GCA_027443745.1 Thiomonas sp.
TCGATGCCGGCATAGCCCACCGCCGCCAGAATGCGGCCGAGGTTGGGGTCGCTGGCGAAGAACGCGGTTTTCACCAGCGGTGAATGCGCCACGGCATAGGCCACCAGACGCGCCTCCTCACGGCTGCTGGCCTGTTCGACGTGAATGCTGATGAACTTGGTCGCACCCTCGCCGTCGCGCACGATGGCCTGGGCGATGTGCAGCGCGACCTGCGTGAGCGCCGCGCGCAAGGCCTGCGCCTGCGGGCTGGCCGCATCGGTGATGGCTAGCAGCGCGGCACGGCCGGTGGCAGCAAGGACCAGGGCATCGTTGGTCGAGGTATCGCCATCGACCGTGATGCAGTTGAACGACGCGTCGGCCACCTCGCGGGCCAGTTGCGCCAGCAACGCCGGCGCAACTGCAGCGTCGGTGGCGACGAAGCCGAGCATCGTCGCCATATTGGGACGGATCATGCCCGCGCCCTTGGCGATGCCGCTGACGGTGACGCGAACGCCGTCGATGCTGATTTGCGTGCTCGCCGCTTTGGGCACGGTGTCGGTGGTCATGATGGCGGCGGCGGCATCGGCCCAGGCGTCGGTGCGAGCATCGGCAAGGGCCGCGGGCAGCGCGGCGACGAGGCGGTCCAAGGGCAAGGGCTCCAGGATCACGCCGGTGGAAAACGGCAGCACCTCGCGCGCTTTCACGCCGAGGAGCGCGGACACCGCGTCGCAGCTTTCGCGCGCCGCCTGCAAGCCGGCTTCGCCGGTGCCGGCATTGGCGCAGCCGGTGTTGATCACCAGGGCGCGTATCGGCGCGCATTGGGTCGCACCCAGGTGCTCGCGACACACCTGAACCGGAGCAGCGCAAAAACGGTTGCGTGTGAACACACCCGCCACCAGCGTGCCGGGATCGAACTGGAACAGCGCGAGATCGGTACGCCCGGCCTTGCGCATGCCGGCCTGGGCCACACCGATACGCACGCCGGGCACGGCATGCAGGCTTGCGGGGTTGGGTGGAGAGAGGTTCACAGCCATGGCATGGGCTCCATCAAAGCCAGAATGATCAAATGGGGGTCGAATGCTGCCGAGGCTCGGCCGTGACGCCGCAAAGCGCGTCAACGGTGGCGGGCCTGGCAGGACGTTGTCCGCCCGGCCCGCTGCCGCTCAACTCAGCTTGCCATGGCAATGCTTGTATTTCTTGCCGCTACCACAGGGGCAGGGGTCGTTGCGGCCGACTTTCGGCATGGCATTGACGATGGGCTGCATCGAGACCGCGCCTGCCGCGGCCGTGGCCACGGCGAGCTCCCCGGCCTCGAGTCCGCCTTCGGCCGCCACGGCGCCCGCGGCTTCGGGATGTTGGAACACCAGGTTGTGCAGGCTTTGGGCACGCTGCTCGATCTGCTCGGCAGCCGCTTCGGCCTGCTCCTGGGTTTGCACCTGCACGGTCATGAGGGTGCGGGTGACGTCGTTCTTCACCGCGTCGAGCATCTGCCCGAACAACTCGAACGCCTCGCGCTTGTACTCCTGCTTGGGTTGCTTTTGCGCGTAGCCGCGCAGGTGGATGCCTTGACGCAAATAGTCCAGCGCCGAGAGGTGTTCGCGCCAGTGCTGGTCAAGCGACTGCAACAGCACCATGCGCTCGAAGCTGGCGAAGTTGGCACCCCCCACCGCCTCGACCTTCGCCTTGTACTGGGCGTGCACGGTCTCCAGCACATGCTCCAGCACGTCTTCGTCGGTCACGGTCTGGTCGGCCTCGACCCACGCCTTGAGCTCCAGGTCGATCTGCCAGTCGTCACGCAGGGCACGCTCCAGGCCGGCGATATCCCACTGCTCTTCCATGCTCTGTGCCGGCACGAACATGTGCACCATGTCGGTCACGCTGCCTTCGCGCAGATCGGCGATCTGGGCGCTGACGTCCTGGTTGTCGAGAATGGCGTTGCGCTGCTCGTACATGATCTTGCGCTGCTCGTTGGCCACGTCGTCGTATTCGAGCAACTGCTTGCGCACGTCGAAGTTGCGCGCCTCCACCTTGCGCTGCGCCGACTCGATCGAGCGCGTCACCATGCCCGCCTCGATCGCCTCGCCCTCGGGCATCTTCAGCCGCTCCATGATGGCGCGCACGCGGTCGCCGGCGAAGATGCGCATCAGTGCATCGTCCAGCGACAGGTAAAAGCGCGACGAGCCGGGGTCCCCCTGGCGCCCCGAACGCCCGCGCAACTGGTTGTCCACCCGGCGCGACTCGCTGCGCTCGGTGCCGACGATATGCAAACCGCCCTGCGCGATGGTGTGGTCATGCAGCGACTGCCACTCGCTGCGTAGCGTTTGCACCCGCTGGCGCTTGTCCTCATCGGGCAGATTGGGATCGGCTTCGATGATCTCGCATTGCTTCTCGACGTTGCCGCCGAGCACGATGTCGGTGCCGCGGCCCGCCAT
>DAIAZB010000086.1 GCA_027443745.1 Thiomonas sp.
CATCCCGGACTGGTGGCGTCGGCCATGGAAGAATTCGTCGCCGTGCTCGGCGACAGGCCGAACCAGATCGACAAGACCCGCGACGACGTGGCGGTGGCCGCCGCCGACCTGCTGGACTTCCGGCCCGAGACGCCCATCACCGAAACGGGTCTGCGCAACAACATCAACGTCGGCATCCATTACCTCGGCGCGTGGCTGTCGGGCAGCGGCGCAGTGCCCATCCACAACCTGATGGAAGACGCAGCGACAGCCGAAATCTCCCGCAGCCAGGTGTGGCAGTGGATTCAAAGCCCCAAGGGCTTGTTGACCGATGGCCGCAAGGTCACGGCGGAGCTGGTGCGCGGGTTGATTCCTGAAGAGCTGGCGAAGGTCGAGGCCAGCGGTGCGGAAGGTCAGTTCGACAAGGCGGCGCAGATTTTCGAGCGCATGGCCACTGGCAAGGATTTCATGGAATTCCTCACCCTGCCGCTGTACGAAGAGCTCGACTGAAGGTGGCGGCGGGCGGCACGTGCCCGCGCGCAAAGCGCGGTCCGCCGCATGACGACTTCAAGTCGAAGATCCGGATTCCGAAGCGTCGGAAGCGGAGCCGTGATCGGTCGCAGCACCGCTGCTCGATTCGGCGTCATGCCCATGGGCGGCGTCCGGCGAGCCATCCGGCTTGTGGGCCTTGCGCTGCAGCTTCTCCTGCTTCTTGCGTTGCTTGGCGAGTTCCTTCTGGCGTTTTTCGTAGGAGTAATTCGGCTTGGCCAATGTGAGTCCTGGTGGGGTTGCGAAAATCAGCCGTTGAAGAAGCCGCCATCGCGGGCTTGTTGGTCGGCGTGATAGCTCGAGCGTACCAGCGGGCCGACTGCGGCGTGGGTGAAACCCATGCTGCGGGCTTCGCGCTCGAACATAGCAAAAGTTTCGGGCGGCACATAGCGCGCCACCGGCAGATGGTGGCCGCTGGGGGCGAGGTACTGGCCAATGGTGAGCAGGTCGATGTGGTGGGCACGCATGTCACGCATGACATCCAGAATTTCATCGTCGGTTTCCCCCAGGCCCACCATCAGCCCGCTTTTGGTGGGGATGCCGGGGTGACGGCGCTTGAAATCGGCAAGAAGCTTGAGCGAGTGGGCGTAGTCGGCGCCTGGACGTGCCTGTTTGTAGAGGCGCGGCACGGTTTCCAGATTGTGGTTCATCACGTCCGGAAGGCCAGTGGCAAACACATCGAGCGCTTTGTCGAGTCGACCGCGGAAGTCAGGCACCAGCACTTCGATCTGTGTGGCGGGCGACAGCTCGCGCGTGGCGTGGATGCAATCGACGAAGTGCTGCGCGCCGCCGTCGCGCAAGTCGTCACGGTCGACACTGGTGACCACCACATAACGCAGTTTGAGTGCGGCGATGGCCTGGGCCAGGTTGCGCGGCTCTTCGGCATCGAGCGGATCGGGCCGGCCGTGTCCGACATCGCAAAACGGGCAGCGGCGGGTGCACTTGTCGCCCATGATCATGAAGGTGGCGGTGCCGTGACCGAAGCATTCGCCGATGTTCGGGCACGAGGCCTCCTCGCACACTGTGACCAGCTTCTGCTCGCGCAGCAGGCTCTTGATTTCGTAGAAACGCGACGAAGGCGCGGCAGCCTTGACGCGAATCCAGTCCGGCTTTTTCAGCGCCGGGCCTTCGGCCACGATCTTGATCGGGATGCGCGCGGTTTTGGACTGGCCCTTCTGTTTGACCGAGGCGTCCGCCGACAGTGGCTTGGCCATGTGGATGTTGCCCGGTGCGGTTTCGGGGCTTGCGTCGAGCGGAGCGTTCATGGGCTATGGGGTGTGAGGTTCATGCCTGCGATGGGGTGTCGGGCTTGGCGGCCGGCACGATGTCGGATGTGGTGTCAGCCAGCATCGCCAACTCGGTGGCGAAGCACATGCCCACCGCGTCGGCCCGGGTGTGCACGCCGAGTTGGGCCAGATCCACCACGTCGAGCCCGGAGAATCCGCAGGGGTTGATGCCGGCGAAGCGGCTGAGATCCATGTCGACGTTGATGGCGACGCCATGATAGGTGCAGCCTTGACGCACCTTCAGGCCGAGCGCGGAAATCTTGGCGCCGGCACGGGGATGGGGGGCGCCCAGGTAGATGCCAGGTGCCCCAGGGCGTCGCACGCCCACCACGCCCAGGCGCGTCAGGGTGCGAATCACGGCTTCTTCCAGACGATGCACGGTCTCGCGCACCATCCAATGCCGACGGCGCAGATCCATCAGCACATAGACCACCGCCTGCCCCGGGCCGTGGTAGGTGACTTGTCCACCACGATCGGTTTGCACCACGTCGATGCCGTGCGCATCCAGCACATGCTGGGCCTGGCCAGCTTGTCCCAGGGTGTAGACGGGCAGATGTTCGACCAGCCAGATTTCGTCGGGCGTGGTGGGCAGGCGCGCGGCGGTGAACGCGCGCATCGCGTCCCAGGTGGGGACGTAAGCCTGCAGGCCGAGTTGACGCAAGCGTATCCCGCCGGGCAGCGCTTGCGGTGCACGCGCCATGCTTTGCTCCAGCATCTGCTGGTCGGCTCGGTGAGCGGGCTGAAGATGGGCCAAGCTTCCCAGGGCTGTGCGCTCCGCCAAACTCCGTGATGCTGTTGCGTGCGCAGCAGCATCACGATGGGGGCTGGAGTGATCCATCTATCTATCGTAACGCCATCTCAGGGTTTTCCCGAGTGACCAGAGCGCGGCCCCGGCCAAATCACTCCCGCAAACGGTCTGCCTGGTCAGGCCTGTTGTGCCAGCAACTGGCTGATCAGGCCGTGCAGCTCGGCGAAATTCGGCGGCCCGACATACTGCTTCACGATGTGGCCAGACTTGTCGATCAGGAAGCTGGTGGGCGTGAGGCGCACATCGTGGAAGGCTTTGGCGATGTTGCCGCTGGTGTCCATCGCCACCGGGAACGGCAGCGAGCCCAGGGGGCCGGCGGTGGCGAAGGTTTTCACATAATCGGGTCGGTCGTAATTCATCGAGACGGCGACCAACTCGAAGCCCTTGGGTGCAAACCGATCATAGGTTTGCACCATGTGGGGCATTTCGCTGATGCACGTCGTGCAACTCGTGGCCCAAAAGTTCACCAGCACCACTTTACCCAGCATGTTTTGCGAGGTGAGGGTCTTGCCGTCGAGCAGGGTGTAACTTACCTCCGGGGCTTTCGGGTCGCGACCGATCGCATTCCAGGCCAGATAGCCGGCCAGGACCACGGCAACCAACACCATCAAGGCCGTCCATTTTTTCAACGATGCTTGCATCACGGGCTCACCTGGCGCACCTGCGCCTCTGATCATGCAATTTTAGGCGCCACGGGAAGTTTTGCTCAGGCTGGCGGGCGCTGGCTGTTTGAAGATCAAACCGGCGAAAAGTTCGCCCGCATTGAACTGCTGCAAGTCCTGGGGCCCCAGTGTCGGCTCGCTGACCCGTCCCGCATGGGGTCAAGGAAACTTGGGGACGGCCCTGCGTTGCCGTGAGAGCGCGCCGTCCACGGAGTGTTCAAGGACTCGGCTTGACCACGCGCCCCAGTTGCCAGTTGGTTTCCCAGTGGCGGGCGTAGGTTTCGGCCAGCGCCGGGTCGTTTCGCACCACAAGCACGTTCTCGGCGTTGTAGCGCGCCGCGGACACGCTGTAGTTGTAGCTGCCGGTCTGCACGCTGCGGCCGTCGATCACCATGAACTTGTCGTGGAAGATGGGATAGACGTCGATCGAGCGTACCGTGACGCCTGCCAGAAGCAGGGCGTTGACGGCATGACGGGCGTAGCGCCGGTCGTCCTCGAAGTTGGTTTTCCAGTCCAGCAGCACGCGCACGTTCACGCCGCGCTTGTGGGCCGCGATCAGCGCCTTGGCCACCGCCGACGCCGTGAAACTGTAGGCCGCAAGCTGGATGCTGTGGCGCGCGCCGGCAATCGTGGAGAGCACCAGGCGCTCGGCGCTGCCGTCGGGCGAGAAGCCCGCCGAGACGGTGGCGCGCAGGTCCTGCGACCCTGCCTGTGGCCCCTGGAACCGAGCCCTGTCGTCGGCTTGAGCCGGCCCCGTGGCGGCCAGCAGCAGGGCGATGAACAACAAAGGGATGCAGCGAAGCCGGAGCTTGCAACAGACGGTCATGGGGCGCAGTTGAGGCAGCAGAGAGGGGCTGAGGTGAGCAGGTGGCGCGCAAAGCAAACAGCCGGCACCGAACGAGGCCGGCACCGGCTGATAGCTTTGCGCGCAGCGCGGGCAACGTCGCAGACTGCGCGTCTCGCCGGCGCTCTGGCGATGACACCCTCGCGCCGGCTTGCGAGGTGCGCTTACTTCAGATGCGTGTTGAGCAGCTTGGTCATTTCGAACATCGTGACCTGGGGCTTGCCGAACACGGCCTTGAGCTTGGCGTCGGCATTGATCATGCGTTTATTGGTCGGATCCTGCAGATTGGCGGCCTTGATGTGCGCCCAGACCTTCTTCACCACCTCGGTGCGCGGCAGCGGCGCGGCACCCACCACGGCGGCCAGTTGCGGACTGGGGGTCAGTGGCTTCATGAACGCGGGGTTCGGCGCGCGTTTGGCGGGGGCCGCCGTCTTGGCTGCGGCTGGTTTTGCAGTTGCCATGTTTCAAACTCCATCGATTGCTTGAGGGGGCGCACCCGGCTTGCGGCGGCAGGCGCGCGTTCTGTGTGCTGGTCGGCACAGCGGTGCCATGAAAGCTCCGACCCCGCATCTTATAGCCCAGCGCGCCCGGGAGCGGCAAACCGCGCCG
>DAIAZB010000087.1 GCA_027443745.1 Thiomonas sp.
CAACAGGGCTTCGCTGACCAAGCTGATCGGCAACTGCGCCGGATTCATCGACGTCACGTCCAGCACCGGCATGCCGAATTCCTGCGAGGCAAGTCGCAGCAGGCGCACGCCGTCCACCAGGTTCTTGTCCAGCAGCCACGAGGTCAGCGTGGTCCGCTGCTGGGTGCTTTCCTGCACTGCCCGGCGCGCATCCGCTTCCGGCAACAGGCCCTCGATGACCAGTCGGCGGGCCAATCCGGTCAGCCCGGCAAGCGGTGTTTGCATGGTAGATGACATGAGTCGCGCCCCCGATCCTGTTCGGGATCGAATCTACCCCACTCGGCCCTGCAGGTCATCCATGCGCTGCGGCCGGGAGCGCAGTCGTGACGCCGGCTTCACGCTATGATTCCGGGCAATCCAGGGAGTCCGCCGTTGAGCCGCCTCAGCATCATCCTGCCCGCCAAGAACGAAGCCCCGGCACTGGCCGACCTGTTGCCGCGCCTGCGTGCTACGCAACCCGATGCCGAGATCATCGTGGTGGACGACGGCTCCACCGACGATACCCGCCGCATCTGCGCCGATGCCGGTGTCACCTGTCTATCGTCGCCCTATTCGATGGGCAATGGCGCGGCGATCAAGCGTGGCGCCCGCGCCGCCAAGGGCGATCTGCTTGTGTTCATGGATGGCGATGGCCAGCACGATCCCGCCGACGTGGCGCGCCTGCTGGCCAAGCTGGACGAGGGTTACGACATGGCCGTGGGCGCACGCGACTGGGGCAGCCAGGCCGGCGTGGGTCGTGGCGTGGCCAACAGTCTGTACAACTGGCTGGCCACGCACATGACCGGTCACCCGGTGGCCGACCTGACCTCCGGCTTCCGCGCCGTGCGCGCAGGCAAGTTCCGCGAGTTCATCCACCTGCTGCCCAACGGCTTCAGCTACCCCACCACCAGTACCATGGCGTTCTTCCGCAGCGCCTACCCGGTGGCCTACGTACCGATCAAGGCCGCACAGCGGGTGGGCAAGAGCCACATCAAGCCGATCAAGGACGGCGTGCGTTTCCTGCTGATCATTTTCAAGATTGCCACGCTGTATTCCCCGCTTAAACTTTTTGTGCCGACCAGTGGGTTGTTTTTTTTGCTTGGGTGCGCCAACTACGCGTGGACTTTCATGCACGAAGGACGCCTCACCAACGGCAGTACCCTCTTATGGAGTGCTGCAGTGATCGTGTTCCTGATCGGGTTGGTGTCGGAGCAGATCACTGCGCTGACGTATCGCCGCGATGTCTGAGCCGCGACGGCAGCGCATCCTGCTGGTGACCCGCAACCTGCCGCCATTGATTGGTGGCATGGAGCGGCTTAACTGGCACATGGCCCAGGAATTGGCTCGCTACGGAGAAGTTTGTGTAGTCGGGCCAACCGGCTCAGCAGCATTGGCTCCAGTAGGCGTGACTATTGTGGAGGTGCCGCTCAGGCCGCTATGGAAATTCTTGTTCAGCGCATGGTTCGAGGCGCGAAAGCTAGTGCGTCGCTGGCGCCCCGACATCGTGATTGCGGGCAGTGGCCTAACTGCCCTGCCGACTTGGCTGGCGTCAAGGAGTGTCGGGGCGCGCACCGCGGCCTATGTGCATGGCCTGGATATGGTGGTTCCACATCCGGTCTACAGGAGGCTATGGCTTCCCACGCTTCGACGCATGCAACGTGTCATAGCCAACAGTGAGGCAACGCGAGGGCTCGCGATATCCGCAGGCATTGCTGCATCGAGGATTTGCATCGTTCATCCGGGGGTCCAGCTGCCCACGCCTCCCGCAGCCGATGTGACGAAGCGCTTTCGCGCAGAGTTCGGTCTGGAGGATTGGCCGCTACTGCTATCAGTCGGGCGCCTGAGCACCCGAAAAGGTATCCGGGAGTTCGTCACGCATGCCTTGCCGCGCATCGTCAAAGCTGTTCCCTGGGCTACGCTGTTGGTGGTGGGCGATGCGCCAAGCGATGCGTTGTATGCAGGGATACAGTCGATCGATTCGATCAAGACCGCAGCGGCTCAGGCCGGAGTAGCCGAGCGACTGCGCTTCCTTGGGCAGATCACGGACTACCAGCGTTTGGGGGTTGCTTATGCCGCGGCAAACGTCCACGTGTTTCCGGTCCGTGAACTGCCCGGTGATCCAGAGGGTTTCGGTATGGTGGCTGTGGAAGCCGCAGCCCACGGCCTCCCAACGGTAGCCTTCGCCACCGGGGGCGTGATCGATGCGGTGACCGAAGGACGCTCTGGGCATCTGGTCAAGGCAGGCGATTACGATGCGCTGGCCGACGCAGTGGTGCATGTACTGACGTCGCGTACCGGGCTTGCGTCGGAGTGCAAGGAGTTCGCCCGGCGATTTACGTGGGATGCGTTTGGAGAGGGTATGGCCCGCGCAGTATCCGTAGGGGGCGACGCGGAGCAGGTGCCGCGTGCCAGCCCGAAGAGCTGAAGGCGCATGATGTCTGTTCTTTTTCTGGGCAAGCGCCATTACACGAACCGCGACGCTCTCGTAGAACGGTACGGGCGCATCTTTCAGCTGCCATGGCACTGGTCGAATGCTGGAATACCTACGCGGCTATGGTTGCTCGACTATCACGGTGGTCAGGTCGAACGAAGCAGCTTTGAAAGTCTGCAAATCGCCAGCACGCCGCTGAGGCATCCTGCGTGGTTGCTGGAATGGCTGCGTCGAAGCGGGCTGTTTCGCCC
>DAIAZB010000088.1 GCA_027443745.1 Thiomonas sp.
CAACCTTGATCAGGTCGCTGTCTTGCGGAGCCGCGGGAAACTGCACTGGAGCGACCTTCGCCTGGGGTTTGGACGGCTCCAACAGGCCTTGCAAACCGTTCGAGTCCTGTGCCGAGGCTGTCACGGCGAGGCTGAACAACAGGCTGCAAGCCAGCGCATACAGGGCATGACGGATTGGGGCTTTCCAAGCGATGGCGGCAATCATTCGGTCTGGGGGTCGGGGTGGAGAGCGTCTGGCAGGGCGCGACCGTGACGCAGGTTGGCGCGCAAGTAGCGGGTGCGCGGCTCCATTCTGGGCAAAAGATGCGCGAGTTCGGACAGGGCTTGTTGGTAGACCGCGCGCTTGAACTCGATCACGCTGTCGAGCGGAATCCAGTATTCGTTCCAGCGCCAAGCGTCGAATTCAGGGTGGGTGGTGGCGCGCAGGCAGACATCGCAGTCGCGTCCCGTCAACTTGAGCAGGAACCAGATTTGCTTCTGGCCTCTGTAGACGCCGCGACTGTCCCGACGCAGAAATTGCTGTGGCACGTCGTAGCGAAGCCAGTTGCGCGTGCGCCCCAGCACATGCACGTGACAGGGCTTCAACCCGACTTCCTCGAACAGTTCGCGGTACATCGCCTGCTCGGGGTTTTCGCCGGCGTTGATGCCTCCTTGCGGGAACTGCCACGAATGCGCACTGACCCGCTTGCCCCAGAACACCTGGTTTTTGGTGTTTAGCAGGATGATGCCGACGTTGGGACGATAGCCTTCGCGGTCCAACATGGCCAATATCCTTCATCTTTTAGAATCCTGTTCCGATTATAGGCACCGCTTTTTCCGTGCGAATGCCCGTGCAGCCAGCCCACGAACCGCGCGAGGTTTGGCGTGGCCAGCCCCGAGCACTTAAGCTTTCCCACCCGCAAAACTCAAGCCCCGACTCTCCATGCGTGTTTCCCGTTTTTTCATCTCCACCCAGAAAGAGGCCCCGGCCGACGCCGATGTTGCCAGCCAAGCCCTGATGTTGCGCGCCGGGATGATCAAGAAACTCGCAGCCGGGCTCTACAGCTACATGCCGCTCGGGCTGCGCAGCATTCGCAAGGTGGAGGCCATCGTGCGCGAGGAGATGAACCGCGCCGGCGCCATTGAGTTGCTCATGCCGGTGGTGCAACCGGCCGAGCTGTGGCAGGAAACCGGACGCTGGGAGAAGTACGGACCGGAGTTGCTGCGCATCAAGGACAGGCACCAGCGCGACTTTGTCGTGCAACCCACGTCGGAAGAGGTGGTGACCGATCTGGCGCGCGGCGAAATCCGCTCGTGGCGGCAATTGCCGCTGAACTTCTATCACATCCAGACCAAGTTCCGCGACGAACGCCGTCCGCGCTTCGGCGTCATGCGTGCGCGTGAGTTCACCATGAAGGATGCCTATTCCTTCGATCGCGACTACGCCGGCGCCCAGGCCAGCTACCAGGCCATGTACGCCGCCTATCAGCGCATCTTCCGGCGCTTCGGTTTCGATTTCCGCGCTGTTGCTGCCGACTCGGGTGCCATCGGAGGCTCGATGAGCCATGAGTTCCACGTCATCGCCGAGACTGGCGAAGACGCCATCGCCTACTGCGCCGACTCCGACTACGCCGCGAACGTGGAACTGGCCGAAGCCCTGCCAGAGGTGGCGCTGAGCGCGGCGGCGACCGAGGACTTGCGCAAGACGCCCACGCCCGGCGCGGCTAAATGCGAAGACGTTGCGGCACTGCTGGGTTTGCCCCTGGCACGCACGGTCAAGTCCGTGGTCATGGCCGTGGATGCGCGCAATGACAAGGGAGCCGTCACCGCCACGCAGATCGTGCTGTTGCTGGTGCGTGGCGATCATGCGGTGAACGAGATCAAGGTCGGCAAGCTGCAAGGCATGGCCGATGCGCGCATGGCGACCGAGGCGGAGATCGTTGCCACCTTTGGCACGCCGCCCGGGTATCTCGGCCCGATCGGTGCCGTGCGGCCCGCGCGGGTGATCGCCGACCGCAGCGTGGCGGTGATGCACGATTTCGTCGTCGGTGCCAATGCCGAGGACTTTCACTACACCGGAGTCAACTGGGGGCGCGACCTGCCCGAGCCTGAGGTGGCCGACATTCGCAATGTGGTCGAGGGCGATGCCAGCCCCGACGGCAAAGGCAAGCTGTCCCTATGTCGTGGCATCGAGGTCGGTCATGTGTTCTACCTCGGCACGAAGTATTCCGCAGCCATGGGTGCGTTCTTCCTGGACGAGAATGGCAAATCGCAGGCGCTGGAGATGGGCTGCTACGGCATCGGCATCACCCGCATTCTCGGCGCCTGCATCGAGCAGAATCATGACGCCCGCGGCATGGTCTGGCCCGAGGCCATCGCCCCCTTCGGCGTCGTCATCTGCCCCATCGCGTACGACCGCCATGCAGCTGTGCGCGAAGCAGCCGACAAGCTTTATACGCAACTGCAGGAGGCAGGCCTGGACGTGGTGCTCGACGATCGTGGCGAGCGTCCCGGCGCGATGTTCGCCGACTGGGAACTGATCGGCGTGCCGCACCGTCTGGTGGTGTCCGAGCGGGGCCTGGCTGCCGGCACGCTGGAGTACCAGCACCGCCGCGACACGGCCAGCACCGCCATCAGCCTCGATGCCGCGTTGGCGCATCTGCAGCAGCGGTCAACGGTCTGAGCGCCATGCGTTGCCGCCGTACGGTCCGGCGTGTCCTGGCGGTCTGTGCAGTCTGCTCGTTCATCGTCGCCGCGAGCCTGAATCCCGCCTGGGCCGGTGATCAGAAGGAAGAACAATTGTCGGATGCCGTGCGCTTGGCCCTGGCGGCGCAGATTGCCGACGCGGCCCCGCCCAAACCGCATTTTCGCAGTCCGCAGCATCTCATCGGCTATCTCATGTGGCTGGCCACCGAGTCCTCGCGCCTGCGTGCGCGCATGCCCAATTTCGTGGTCCGCGAGGCCTTCCTCCAAACCGTGTGGTATGAGGCGCATCGCGCCGGCCTGGAGCCAGCGCTGGTGCTGGGTCTGATCCAGGTGGAAAGCGGGTTCAAGAAATACGCCATTTCCTCCGCAGGCGCCTTGGGGCTGATGCAGGTCATGCCGTTCTGGACGCGGCAGATCGGGGACGGCAATCCGGAAACGCTGCTGAACATGCAGATCAATCTGCGCTACGGCTGCGTCATCCTGCGCCACTATCTCAATCTCGAACATGGTGACTTGTTCATGGCGCTGGGTCGCTACAACGGTTCGCGCGGCAAGGCGGCGTATCCCGACGCCGTGCTGGCGGCACGCAAAGCCTGGCTGGTGGACCGGGCGAGCGAGTCGTTTGCCAAGACCAATGCCAAGTCCGGACAAGCGCTGCGTTGACCCAGGCCTTCAGGCCATTCATCCCCGACCCGATTCGCAGCATGCCCCCGCGCGAAGGGGCACAGGGAACTCAGCGCCGCATCAGGCCGGCGCCGCCCATGCGCTGCATCATTTTGAACATCTTGCCGCCCTTCATTTTCTTCATCATGTCGCGCATCTGCTCGAACTGATTGAGCATGCGATTGACTTCCTGCACCTGCACACCCGCTCCGGTGGCGATGCGGCGCTTGCGCGAAGCCTTGATGACATCGGGTTTGCGGCGCTCGTGCGGGGTCATCGACGAAATGATGCCCTGCATGCGGCGCACGTCGCGGCTGGCTTTATCCATGTCGGCCTGACCCGCGCGTGCCTGCATCTCCGCCGGCAGTTTGTCCATCAGGCCCTGCAGTCCGCCCATCTTGTTCATCTGCTGCAACTGCATCAGGAAATCGTTCAGGTCGAATTGCTCGCCCGATTTCACTTTCTGCGCGAGTTGCTGCGCCGCCTGGATGTCGACGCTGCGCTGCGCCTCCTCCACCAGCGCCAGCACATCGCCCATGCCCAGAATGCGGTCGGCCATGCGTGATGGGTCGAACGCCTCCAGTCCGTCGATCTTCTCCGACACGCCGGCGAACTTGACCGGGGCGCCCGTCACATGGTGCACGGACAGCGCCGCGCCGCCGCGGGCGTCACCATCTAGTTTGGTCAGCACGATGCCGGTGAGTGGCAGCGCGTCGTGGAAGGCGCGCGCCGTGGCCAGAGCGTCCTGACCTTGCATGGCGTCGACCACGAACAGGGTTTCGATGGGTTTGAGCGCCGCGTGCAACTCGGCGATTTCGCGCATCATCGCTGCATCCACCGCCAATCGTCCGGCCGTGTCCACCAGCAGCACATCGATGTGGTGGGCGCGGGCGTGATCCACCGCGCGGCGGGCGATGTCGATGGGTTGTTCATCCGGT
>DAIAZB010000089.1 GCA_027443745.1 Thiomonas sp.
CAACTGGTCGATGTCGATGCCGCGCGCGGCGATGTCGGTGGCCACCAGCACCTGCAACTTGCCGCTCTTGAACGAGGCCAGCGCGCGGGTGCGCGCGCCCTGGCTCTTGTTGCCGTGAATGGCGTCGGCGCCGATGCCATAGGTGTTGAGCTGTTCGGCCAGGCGATTGGCGCCATGCTTGGTGCGCATGAACACCAGCACCTGGTACCAGTTGCTTTCGCGGATGAGGTGGGAGAGCAGTTCGCGCTTGCGCTCGCGGCCCACCGGGTGCACGGTCTGCTGCACCGTGGCGGCGGTGGCGTTGCGGCGCGCCACCTCGATCACCGCCGGCTTGTTCAACAGCCCGTTCGCCAGGGTCTTGATCTCGTCCGAGAAGGTGGCCGAGAACAGCAGGTTCTGGCGCTGCTTGGGCAGCAGGGCGAGCACGCGCTTGATGTCGTGGATGAAGCCCATGTCGAGCATGCGGTCGGCCTCATCCAACACCAGGGTGTCGATGCCGGAGAGATTCAGCGTGCGTTGGCCGTGGTGGTCGAGCATGCGGCCCGGCGTGGCGACGACGATGTCCACGCCACGCCTGAGCGCGTCGATCTGGGGCTGCATGCCCACGCCGCCGTACATGACCATGCTGCGCAGCTTGAGGTTTTTGCCATAGTCGCGCACGCTCTCGGCCACTTGCGCGGCGAGTTCACGTGTGGGTACCAGCACCAGCACACGGGGGATGACGCGGCCTTGCGCGTCACGTGCCTGTTCGCTTTGGCTCAGACGGTGCAGGATGGGCAGGGTGAATGCGGCCGTCTTGCCGGTGCCGGTTTGCGCGGCGGCCAGCAGATCGCCGCCCTTGAGCACGGCGGGAATGGCCTGGGCCTGGATGGGCGTGGGCGTGGAGTAGCCCTGCTCGACGATGGCGCGCAGGATGGGCTCGGCAAGCCCGAGTTGATCAAAGTTCATGGAAGCTTTCAAAGCCGCGCGGCATAAGCCTGGTGCGGCAAGTGTCTTGCAACCGCTCAACCGGGAGGCCGAACACCAGCTTGTTGCAAGACGAAGCCGGAGCGTTCCGGCAGGATGTCAGATTGACAGGGTGCGCAGAACTGGGCAACGCACCGCAGCCTCGCACTATAGCAGCGCCGGCCCGGTGCCGTAATGCGGATGACGCTTCGGCGCCACGGCGACGGGGCACGAGCATCATCGGCTGCCACGACCTGAACGTCCTCAGCCTGCTTATGCTGTGGGTTCGAGCGAGCGGTTCAATCCAATCCATCCCACTGCACGACGCCACATCATGTCCATGTCCATCTCCACCACGTTGCAACAACTCGGCATCACCCTGCCCCAAATCGCCACCCCGGCTGCGGCTTATCTGCCCTTCGTGCAGTCCGGCAACCTGCTGTTTCTCTCGGGGCACATCAGCAAGCAAAACGGCGCGGTCTGGGCCGGTCAGCTCGGGCGAGAACTCACCACGGCGCAGGGGCGTGAGGCAGCGCGTCTCGTGGCCATCGACTTGATGGGCACGCTGCAGGCGGCCACGGGCGATCTCGGGCGCATACGCCGCATCGTCAAGCTCATGGGCCTGGTGAACTCGGTGCCCACCTTCACCGAGCAGCATCTGGTGATCAACGGCGCGTCGGAGTTGCTGGGCGAGGTCTTCGGCGCCAAAGGCCAGCATGCGCGCAGCGCCTTTGGCGTGGCGCAGATTCCCATGGGCGCGGCGGTGGAAATCGAACTGATTGCCGAAGTCAGTTGATTGAGGCCTGAGGCGCGAGCCGCTCACGCCGGAAGCGTCGGCCGGCGGCGTTACATGCCGCGCACAACCGAGGGATTTGACCATTCCGCCTGACCGGCAGCCGCATGCGACGCCGGTTCACGCCGCCCGCAGCCCTGCCGGTTTGAAACCCGGCCCGGCAACCGATCTGCCCCTGCGGGCGCGCTTGCCGGCATAGTCCAGTTGCGCGCGCGCCTGCAAGGTCTGGGTCTTGGGCGCACCGCCACGGCCCGTTCCGAAGATGTCCAGCGCAGCGCCGGGCAGCAAGGCAACGGCAGCCAAGACGGTCTCCTTCGCATCCAGCGCCATCAACGTGACGCCGCGCCCGCCGCGTGGCAGGTGGCGCAATTCGTCCACGCCGAAGATCAACAGCCGCCCGCTGCTTCCGAGCACGGCGATGCGCTCGGCCGCCCCCACAAGGCCCGATTCGCCATGGGCCATGCGCAGGGGCTGCGGCGGCAACAGGACTTCACCGGCGTCGATGGCGAAGAAGGTTTTGCCGGCTTTCTGCCGGCTGTTCAGGCTTTCAGCCGGGGCGATGAGGCCGTAGCCGGCGCTGCCGGCGAGCAGCAGCGGCGTGTCGGCCGCGCCTGCCCAGTAGTGCGCGGGCTTGGTTCCCGAGGTCAGGTCGATGAAGCTGGTGACGGGTTGGCCGTCACCCCTGCCGCCGGGCAGTTGCGTGATGCCGATGCTGTAGGCGCGGCCATCGCTGCCCAGCACCCAGAGGGTGCCGGTACTGCGGCACTCAAACGTGGCGAGCAAGGCATCGCCCGGTTTGAAACCGAGGTTGGCAAGCTCCAGGCCGTGGCCTTTTTGCGTGCGCAGCCAGCCCATTTGCGAGACGATGGCCGTGACGGGTTCATCGGGCACGCGCACGTCCAGCGTGGCGCG
>DAIAZB010000090.1 GCA_027443745.1 Thiomonas sp.
CCTGGCAGGCCAATCCACATGTCAAGCAAAGCCACACCCATCTCCAGCATGGCGATGGGGCATGACAACGCGCCGCCGATCAGCACCATCCAGGCGAAATCGGGGTTCTGCTTGGTGAGGAACCAACCGGAAAAGTCCAGCAGCATGGCCAGGAAGGGCGTGACCACGGAAATGGCCTTGATCTGGTCGTTCACACGCGTCTGCAGGAAGAGCCAGCCGGCAATCCAGAAAATCACGCCCAGCATGGTGAGGTGCACCATGCCGCCCATGAACATGCTGCTGTACGACATGCCGGTGTTGATCTTGGCGACGTTTTTCACGTCCTCATACGTGGCCAGTGGGGGATTGTGCAACTGCTTGCTCATGGCCACGCTGTGGCACATCAGACAGCTTTTGAGCAGGGGTTGGACGGTGGTGTCGTATTGCGCCTTGGTTTCGCCGCCGACGATCCAGTCGTCGATGGTTTTCTTGAAGGCCGGGCGTTGCGCCTCGGGGATGCCGGCGTTGGCCATCATCGTCGGCAGCACGGTCTGAAGCGTGGTGGAGCTGCGGTCGCCGTAGTAGGAGATCTGAATGTCCTTCAGGGTCACGCCGCTCTTGCCGTCGAGCCCGGTGTGGGTGACGTAGAGGTAGGCCTCGGCAGCCAGCAGGCCGATGCAAACCAAAAAAATAAAGCCGGTGTGCAGCAGCTTTTCGGGCAGATTCAGATTGTGGAGTGAGCGCATGATGGGGGTTGCGGGCGGTGTGTGAACGCGGATGGCACTGCAACAGAACTTAACGAAACTCAAAATTTTCGATTATTTCATATCCTACCCGGTAAAAACCCTAGGTGGCAATGCCAGGCATCACTTGCGGGTATCCGGATATTTCGGCCATGGCTCGCTGCAACGTCGCCGGGGCTGCGCCGCCGCTCTCAATGCGCGTGCCCCCTCGGCTCGGCATCATCGGCAATGAACTCGGCTTCATCATGCACGAGGATCTTGCCGCGAAACACCAAGTACTGATACGCGTTGTAGCCAATCATCACCGGCAGCAGCATGCCAATGCCGATGAGCATGAACAGCAATGTGGGCGCGCTGGAGGCCGCCTGCAGGATCGTGATGCGCCCGGGAATCATGGCTGGGTAGATGCTGAGCGCCAGCCCGCCGAACGACACGAGAAACAGCAGCACCGAGGCGCGGAACGGACCGCGGATGCCACCGCGCCGCGCCGAGCGCAGGATGTAGAGGAAGGCCAGGAGTGCTGCAGCGCCCAGAACCACAAACACCGGCATGCGCCGCGGGTCGAACCATGCGCTGCGGACCTCGATGCTGGCAAATGGCGTGGCCAGCGTGAGGATGGCGGCCATGACCACCGTGGTCCAGATGGCCAGTCGCGCATGGTGCCGCGACGCTTGCTCCAGGCCGCCGCTGGTCTTCATCACGAGATAGGTGGCGCCCATGAGGGCATAACCCGAGGCCACGCCCAGGGCGGCAACCGCGGAGAATGCCAGGCCGATCCAGCCGGTGCTGAACCCCGAAATGAGCTGACCGAGAATGGCGCCCTGCGCCAGGGCGGCGATGAGGCTGCCGCTGCCGAAAGCCCAGTCCCAGCCGCGTTTGCTGCGCGCGGCGTGGCGGAACTCGAACGACGCGCCACGCAGGATGAGGCCGCCGATCATGACCATCACCGGGCCATACATCGCACTCAGCACCGTGGCGTAGACCGCCGGGAACGCACCGAACAGCGCTCCGCCCAGCACCACCAGCCAGGTTTCGTTGGCATCCCACACATGGCCGATGGACTCGAACATCGCGCTGCGGTGGTTTTCGCGCCGGGTGACGAGCGAGAGGATGCCAATGCCCAGATCGAAGCCGTCGGTGATGACGTAGAACGCCAGGATCAGGCCCAGCAAGAAGAACCAGGTGTTGGCGAGGAGGGGTTGCAGGCTGCTGTCCATCGGGGTTCCCGTCACCCCGGTTCGTCCGGGGGCGTTGTGTTGGTATCGCGCCACCCAGGCCACGGGGGCTGTCATCGGCGCTGCTGGCAAGACTCAATGTCCGTAGACCCCGTCCTTCACGTCCAGCACCCGGCGCGGGGCGGCAGGTGGCTCCAGCGTGATGTCGGGCCCGGCACGCCACCAGCGGCGGGCGAAAACGGCAAAGCTGCAGAGCAGGAGCACATAGAAGCCAGCGAACATCGCCATGCTGGCGCTGAGCGTGACCGGTGATAGCGCCGACGCCGCCTGATCGGTGCGCAGCAGTCCGTAGATGATCCACGGCTGGCGCCCGACCTCGCGCACCGTCCAGCCCATTTCCACCGCCACATAGGGCAGCGGGATGCTCAGCACCCAGGCCCACAGCAGCTTGCGGTTCGCCAGCAGCGCGTCGGCCTTGCCGCGCGTCTTGCGCCAGATCCATGCCGTCCAGAAGGCCAGGGCAACGAACCAGAAACCGATCCCGGCCATGATGCGAAAGGCGTAGAACAGCAGCGGGATCATGGGCGGCTGGTCGGCGCGTGCAATGTCGCGCAAGCCGATGACCCGGCCGGTGGTGGTGTGCGTAGCCAGCACGCTCAGCATGTCGGGCAGTTCCAGCGCCCAGTCGTTCTTCTGCGCCGCCTGATTCGGCCACGCCAGCAAGGCCCAAGGAGCGCCCTCGCCAGGCTTGTTGGTGACCCAGTGGCCCTCGATGGCGGCGCCCTTGGCGGGCTGGTCCTGGAACACCGCGCTGCCGCTGGAGTCGCCGATCCACACCTGCAGCGGCGCGATCACCACCAGCGCCAGCAACGCGATCTTGAAGGACTTGAGGAAGAACTCGGAATGGCGCTTGTTCAGCAGGTAAGACGCCGAAATGCCGGCGATGACGAAGGCCCCAGTTTCCAGCGCCGCCACATACATGTGGGACACGCCCCAGATCATGTCGGGGTTGAAGATGGCGGCCAGGTAGTCGGTCACGACCAGCTTGCCGTTTTGCAAGGTCACCCCGGCGGGGGTTTGCATCCAGGAATTGGCCACCATGATCCACAGGGCCGAGAGCGAGGCGCCGAACGCCACCATGGCCGTCGCAAACAAGTGTGCGCCACGACTGACCCTGCCCCAGCCGAACAGCATGATGCCGATGAAGCCGGCCTCCAGCATGAAGGCCATGGCGCCCTCGAAGCCGAGGATGTTGCCAAAGAACTCGCCGGCGAAGTTGGAGAACCCGGCCCAGTTGGTGCCGAACTCCATTTCCAGCGGAATACCGGAGACGACCCCGACCGCGAAATTCAGCACCAGCAGCTTGGCCCAGAAGCGTGCATGGCGGTAATACGCGACATCCCTGGTCTTGAGCCACAGCGCCTCGACGACCACCAGGAAAGTGGCCAGGCTGATGGTGAGGATGGGCCAGACGATGTGGAACAACGCCGTCATCGCGAACTGGGCGCGAGAAAGATCGATCGCGGATTGCATGCTGATGGTGCCTCGAACAGGACGCTGACCCAGCCACGCAAGCCAGCTTTGTCTTGATCGGCCGCGTGGCACCCTGGTGTTTACCCTTAATGCATCGTAGTGCTGCCCCTCCTGCCGGCCCGGGTCCTCGCCGTGTATCCATGACGGGCATAGGCCGATGTCGCCGACAGCAAGCTGGTCGTTGCACGACAAGCACCCCTGCTTGCATGCGGGCGGCCCCACGCCCAGCAACGCGTCCGGCTCCTACTATGATGATTACCGACCTCCAAGTCTGACCATGACCCCGGCCCCCATCGCACCGACCGCCAGCGCTGCGCGCGCGCGGGCGCTGGCCAGGCTGGTCAGAAGTCGCGGCCGCAGGCTTTTCCTGCAATACGGCCTGCCTTGGGGTGCCGCCTTGCTGGTGGGCTTGGTGGCGGTGCTGTACGCGCAGTGGAGCACCGATGCCTACAACATATTCATCGGCTGGATTGCCGGGCGTGCCTGGCTCGCCTTCCTCATCACTCCGGCCTTCACCATGCTGGCGGTGTTCCTCACGCGGCGCTACTTTCAGGGCAGCGAGGGCAGCGGCATACCGCAAGTCATTGCGGCGCTGCATGCGCCGCGCGACGTAACCCTGATGGGCCGTTTGTTCGGTCTGCGCATCATCGTCGGCAAGCTCTGCGTGTCGCTGCTCGGATTTTTCGGCGGCATGACCATCGGCCGCGAAGGGCCCACGGTGCATCTGGGCGCCGCCATCATGGCCGAGACACGGCGCTTCTATCCCCACGCCGGCCCCAAGCTGGAGCGCCAGTTGCTGCTGGCTGGCGCTGCGGCAGGTTTGTCCGGGGCGTTCAACACGCCGCTGGCCGGCATCATTTTCGCCATTGAGGAGTTGGCGCGCGATTTCGAGAACCGCACCAACGGCACCATGATCACCGCCGTGGTGTTCTCCGGCCTCACCTCGCTGGCGCTGGCGGGCAACTACCTGTACTTCGGCCAGATGAGCGTGCCGCAAAATTTCGGCATCGGTTTCGTCCTTCCGGTGCTGGCCACGGCCCTGCTCTGCGGCCTGCTGGGCGCGGCCTTCAACTGGGCGCTGCTGCATTGGGAAGTCTGGATGCCCAGGCCGCTGCAGCTCTGGCGTGCGAACAAGCCCATGGCCTACGCGCTGGTCATCGGCCTGACGATCGCCGCCCTGGGCGTGGCCACCGGGGGCGAGACCTGGGGCAGCGGCTACGACCAGGCGCGGCATCTGCTGGAGGGCACGGCGCCGCTGAGTCAGGGCTACGCCATCACCAAATGGGCGGCCATGATCATCAGCTACATGGCCGGCATCCCCGGCGGCCTGTTCTCGCCCTCGCTGTCCATCGGCGCCGGGCTGGCGCAATGGGTGCATGCCGCCTTCGCCTGGGCGCCCATGCCGGCGCTCATCGCGCTGTGCATGACGGGGTATCTCGCGGCCGTGACCCAGTCGCCACTCACCTCCTTCGTCATCGTCATGGAAATGACCAATGGCGGCGGCCTGGTGATTCCGATGATGGCCACCGCACTTCTGGCCACGCGGGTGTCGGCCCTGTTCACGCCGCCGCTGTACGAGGCGCTGGCGCAGAAGAACTACTACCCGAAACCGGCCGCGGCGGCGCCCGGGCCAGACGCGTCCGGCGCACCCGCACCAAGCGCAGGTGCCGCGAATCAACCCGACCCCTGATCCACGCGCCGCGTCGCCCGCGGCAGACAAATTCGCAGCCTGCCGCTACGCTTGCCGGCACGACAACACACTCCCCCCGGAAACGACGGACCGCTCCCAAGCGCCCGACCCTGCCCAGAGACGGGGCGGCGCCGTTGCCGCGAGGAGGCACACAGCAGGAGACAACCATGTCGGCAACCCCCTTGGCCGCACGCGGCGCCAGCACCTTCGAGTCCGCCACCTACACCAAGGTGGGCTGGCGACTCATTCCGTTTCTGATGCTGTGCTACTTCGTGGCCTATCTCGATCGCGTCAACGTCGGTTTCGCGCAGTTGCAGATGAAATCGGATCTGGGTTTTTCCGACGCCGTCTACGGCTTCGGCGCGGGCATCTTCTTCCTCGGCTACTTCCTGTTCGAGGTGCCGAGCAATCTGGTGCTGCATCGTGTCGGCGCGCGCATCTGGATCGCCCGCATCATGATCACCTGGGGCCTGATCTCCGCCCTCACCATGGTCATCCAGACGCCCGCCATGTTCTATGTGGCGCGCTTCCTGCTGGGTCTGGCCGAAGCGGGATTCTTTCCCGGCATCATCCTCTACCTCACCTACTGGTACCCGGCGGCCAGGCGCAGCCAGATGACGGCCTGGTTCATGTCTGCGGTGGCGCTCTCGGGCCTGATCGGGGGGCCGGTTTCGGGCTGGATTTTGCATACCTTCCACGGCCACGGCGGCCTGGCCGGCTGGCAGTGGCTGTTCCTGCTGGAAGGCGCGCCGGCGATGGTGCTCGGCGTGGTGGTGCTGCTGTTTCTGGATAACGGCATCGCCCAGGCGCGCTGGCTGACGGACGCCGAGAAGACCTTGCTGCAGGACCGCATCGCCGGCGAAGCCCGGACCAAAACCCATGTCTCGGCGCTGCAAGCCATGGCAAGCCCGCGTGTGTGGCTGCTGGCGCTGGTGTATTTCTCGGTGGTGATGGGCCTGTACGGACT